>JBEGML010000034.1:0-4182 GCA_041183145.1 Bacteroidota bacterium
GCAATAAGAATGAGTGCTCATTAGCTGATTCGTTATACAGCTTATTTACGTTAAAGGCATCTACGAAAAGCGTGTCTGACTGGGCGTTAAAATTTGCCCCTATCAATTCGAAGCCTGTTCCACTAACTTCGACACTGACCTGTTTGGGAAGTTTATTTACAAGAATTTTTTCAGGAGGCAGATTAAGAAACCTGGTGGCGAATGAAATGCTGGTGGTATATTCTCTATTGAAAACGGTGATTAGCCAGAAAAACAAAGAGAAGGTGAGGCACAGAAAAAAGACATAGAAATTCCCCGGGCCGTTTTCCGATTTCGGTCTGGGATTTTCCTCAGGGGACTTAGAAGAAAAAATGCCCCTGCGCATATCAGGACTGTTGGCCTGTGATGCTTACAGACTGGTCCATGGAAACCGCAGTTTTTTCAAACTTCAATTTCACCCCACCTTCAGTTTCTATGATAATGGTTTTTTCCTGAACCTCATGGATTTTTCCATGAAGACCACCAATGGTGATCACATGATCACCTTTTTTTAATGCTTCGCGGAATTTCTGTTGTGCTTTAGCTTTTTTCATCTGAGGCCTCAGCATGAAAAAGTAAAAAACAATCAAGATAAGAATCATTGGCAGGAAGCTTGCCAGCGGAGAGGCTCCTGAGCCCTGAGCGGGCCCCATGAGAAGGATAGAATTGATCATAATTTTGGTTTAGTCGGAGTTGCGCGGTTTAACCTCACCTTTGATAGCAAGCACACGTGTGCTTGGTTCAGCATTGGTAATTACCGTGATGGTTTTTCTTTGGCTGCCTTGTTTGCCGGCAGAGTTAAATTCAACTTCAATCACCCCACCTTGTCCGGGTTTAATTGGTTCTGTAGGAAACTTTGGAACAGTACATCCGCAGCTGCCTTTTGCATCACCTATGATGAGATCAGTTTTACCGGTATTAGTAAACGAAAAGCCTGTTTTCACCACAGCCCCTTCTTTAATTGAGCCGAAGGAATACTCCAAACTTTTAAAAGTAATTTCCGGCAATTTTTCACTAGTAAATCCATCTTTTACAAGGTCTGTGGGCAAAGGTTTCCCGAACTTGCGGTCAGCAGCATTATCCTGACTGCAGGAAGAGAGGAAGATACAAATGAGCGTGAAAAAGAATAACCTTAACATTTTGCAAATTTATCAATCATTCTATCAATCCGCGTCCAGATTTTTTCATTATTCCTTCCTCTCTGAACTCCTTAACTGCTGCATCGAGAACACCATTTACAAATTGTCTGCTTTTGGGTGTACTATACTGCTTGGATAGCTCAATGTATTCATTTAGCGTAACTTTTACCGGAATAGATGGAAAATGAAGCAATTCGCAGATGGCAAGTTTAAGTATGATGACATCCATCAATGCAATTCTCTCCATTTCCCAGTTTGAAGTCTTGCGGGAGATTATTTTCGATATCTCCTCATCGTGGTTGGCTGTTTTCCGAAAGAGATCCAGACCAAAGCGCATATCTTCTTCCAGTTTTACCAAGGGAGGGAGTTCAAGCTCCGACAAGGTTGGCGAAATTTGATTTATCCATTTGAGCAGAGCCGTAAGCGCAACCTCATGATCATCGGACCAAAGAATGCTTTTCTCTTCAAGGAAAAACTGGAAGGGTTCACAATAAGGGAAAAATCCGGTCAGTAATTGCTTCGCAAAGACATTGATGGTTTCATTTGTTGCAGGTGTTTTAAGAAAATTCCGGTAAAAATCCTGTTCAGCAAGATCACGAAAAACCTGTTTAATCAGGGAAGACTGAGAGGTGAAGTTAATCTTACGTTTTTGAAGTGCCGCAGCCAGCGGCTTATTCAATTCTACGGCAACTAGAAAATCAAGATTTACAAATTGCAGATTAGGATTCAGATCTTCATAGGAAGGAATCAACTTTTGCTTAGCGGCAGCGATTTCGTTGAGCCGGTATTGCCGCAACTCTACAAGCAGTGCTGCGTACCAACAAAACAAATCCTCTGCTGCTTTTAATCCCTTTACAAATTCAGACTCCCATTTCTTAAGATCTTTATCATCAGACTGATAAAATCCATAGAGAAACTGCAAGGCCTTTATTCTGAAATGCCTTCTGTTTAGCATAGTATGAAAGAAAAAATCAGCGGGCCAGTTTTAATGCCCCGATTTCGCGGATTCTTTTCTCTGCGATTTCTTTTGCTGCGTTGATAGTGGGAATATTTGCGTCTGCAGATTTGCGAAGAATATCCTGAGTGGTGTGGTATATTTTTTCTGCCTGACCCATTGCCATTGCACGATTGTACCCGTGGAGCTCAGAGTAAACGTTGATTAACCCTCCGGCATTGATTAAAAAATCAGGAGCATATACAATCCCTTTTTGAAGTAATTCAGCACCGTGAATGCTTTCATCCTCGAGCTGATTATTTGCAGCTCCGGCAATAATGCTGCACTTCAGTTTAGGAATAGTATCACTGTTAAGTGTAGCACCCAGAGCACAGGGAGCGTAAATGTCCATATCCATGCTGTAGAGATCATTTCCATTGTATACAGAAGCACCGTATTTACCGGCAACAGAACTCATCCGATCCTGACTGATATCAAAGACAGTAACAACAGCACCTTCCTCGCAAAGATGCTTTACAAGATTTTCGCCTACATGTCCAATACCCTGAACGGTCACCTTTTTTCCGGAAAGACTATCGGAACCATAAACCTGTTTGGCGCAAGCCTTCATGCCCATGTAAACCCCAAAGGCCGTGACGGGAGATGGATCTCCACCACCGCCCATCCTCTCGGGCAGACCGGTCACATGATTGGTTTCCATTTTCACGTATTCCATGTCACGTGTTCCGATTCCCACATCCTCTGCAGTGATATATTTTCCACCGAGACTGTTAACGAACTTCCCGAAACGTCTCATGAGCGCCTCACTTTTGTGTCTTGAGGAATCGCCAATGATGACAGCTTTACCACCTCCAAGGTTAAGGCCTGAGATAGCAGCTTTGTAAGTCATGCCCCGAGAAAGGCGCAGAACATCTTTCAATGCTTCAGCCTCATTATGGTAAGCCCACATACGGGTTCCTCCGAGAGCCGGCCCTAAAGTGGTGTTGTGCACCGCTATTATTGCCTTAAGGCCTGTGGCGTTATCACTGCAAAATACGACCTGTTCGTGATCGTAAAGACTCATTTGAGAAAGCACATTCCCCTCTTGCGTCGTTTTTTTTCCGGTTTCTAGAATTTCAGACATAGTCAGTGGGATATTGTCCCAATAAAATCGGCGCAAATTACGATAATTTTTACCAATAAGTTATTCAAAAAAATAAGGAAAAGCTTAAAAACTGCTTTTTCTGCCCACAAAAAGACAAAGGACTAATTCAATACTTCAAAAGTAATCTTGGGAATGTAAATCAAGACTTTTACCTGCTGTCAGTGCGACAAAAAATAAGAGGAAGAGTGATACAGATTAAAGATATTTTTGCAAAAAAAACCTTGGGCGCTTTAGCCAAACTTCATCCCCTTTTCTGGAAATACCGATATCGGCTCACGGCGGGCGTTTTTTTTGTCGCGGTTTCCAACATCTTTGCCATTATTCCGGCCCGCTACACGCGTGAGACCATAGATTTATTAAAAAAAACAATTCCAGCTGAAAATATCAGTTCCGGAAATAGCGTGAGTGAGCATTTTTCTGATCAACTCCTGATATTTCTCAGCTTCATCATTGGTTCAACCTTACTTAGGGGCATATTCATGTTTTTCATGAGACAAGGAATTATTGTGGTTTCCAGACACATGGAATATGACCTTAAAAATCAAATTTTTCGACATTATCTTCTTCAGGACATAGGGTTTTTCAAAACAAATCAGACCGGAGATTTAATGGCTCGCATAAGTGAGGATGTGTCGCAAGTCAGAATGTATATGGGTCCGGCCTTGATGTACTCCGTAAATCTTGTTGTTTTGTTCATCATTACACTATGGGTTATGTTCAGCATCCATGCTTCTCTCACATGGATAATCCTCATCCCTCTTCCGCTGTTGGCGCTGAGCATATTCAGGGTGAGTCAAAACATACACAAAAAGAGTCTTGAAGCGCAAAAGGCAGTATCAGAGGTATCCTCACTTGCGCAATCGGTATTTTCAGGTATACGAATCATCAGGAGTTTTCATGCATCCTGGCTATTCACCAGGCTTATG
>JBEGML010000035.1:0-3518 GCA_041183145.1 Bacteroidota bacterium
TTATCGGGCATAGACTTTCTGAATGGTGCGGCCATTCCCCCATTCTGGAAGAAGATATGGCTTTGGTAAACTTTGCGCTTGATTTTATTGGCCTCTCGCGAAATCTTTATACCTACGCTGCTAAAGTGGAAGGCAAAGCAAATACGGAAGATGATTATGCTTACATGCGTGATGCAGTAGCCTTCCGAAACGCACTTTTGCTTGAGCAACCTAATGGTGATTTTGCATGTACTATTGCAAGGCAATATTTCTATGACGTTTTTTCGCATCTCCAAAACCATGCACTGACCAACAGTGCTGATGCTCAACTGGCAGCTATGGCAGCGAAGTCAGTTAAAGAAAGTTCTTATCATCTCAAACACAGTAAAAGCTGGATGTTACGCCTAGGAGACGGAACAGAAGAAAGCAATAGAAGGCTTCAGGATGCGGTTAATGATTTATGGATGTTTACAGGCGATCTTTTCGCTCAAACTGAGGGTGATAAAAAATTAATTTCATCAGGAATCGCTTGTGACTCTCTGCTTTTTTACGATGATTGGAAAAAACAAATTTCTGAAACCCTGAATGAGGCAGGAATTCAGCAACCTACAGATACCTTTATGCAGCAAGGCAGCAGGCAAGGAAGACATACCGAACATCTCGGATTTCTGCTTGCTGAGATGCAATCAGTTCATCGCGCCTATCCCGGCAATCAATGGTAAGTAAATCAAACGAATCTTTTTTTGGCCTACCTGTCATCGGTGGACTTGCGGCCCTTGCCTATAACGCCATTATTCACATTTGGTCTACTGAAGGGAAATGGCAATATGTTACAATTTTTCTTTTGTTGATTTCGGCTGTGTTTCTCTCCAGAATTCTGCAGGAAAAACTACCGGAGGCAATCCGTGGCAGTATATTGCCTTTGATGATAATCGGACTTGGTCTGGCAGTCGGAGGTTATGCGCATTATGCGCTGCAGAAAGGTCTATTACCATACCTGTTTGTGATTTTGGGTACCGGTTATTTTATTTCCGGTGGAATGCGAATGATTGACCGGCTTTAATTATCGGCCAATTCTTCAGTCTTGAAAACCCTTGCCAGCCACCTGGGTAAAATGATTATACCCACAAATATATATGGGTAATAACTGATAAGTCGCCACAAAATAGCCAATGCCGAAGTTAACGAGGCATTACCTATAAATTCTCCCAGAAAATTACCAAACATTATCTCTGCAGCCCCTGAACCTCCGGGCGTTGGGCTGCCTATCATGATAATTCCAATAACGACTTGTCTTGAATAAAGAAGTAAATGATCAAAGTTCACTGTAGAGAATGCCTTTATGATAAAATTGATAATGAAGAATCTGGCTGACCAGCTTATGCAGGTCGCTAAAAAAGACCAAAACCAGTAAGCGAAATTTTTGTTCTTAAGCTCTCTTGAAGCTATAACCATCTCTGTTCCTGTTTGTAAAGCATGAAATCTCCACCTGCGCAATAGTTTCCAACCAAAAATCTTCAAAAGAAAACTCTTAACCGCTCTGGCGTTAATAAATAATGCATAGGCAACAAAAAGTTTGTAGGCCAAAACAACAAAGTAAATAATCCAAAATGTGATGCTTAATTCCTTTCCAAATGCAATTTGCTGTGTGCTTTGTGAATGAATGTTTGAAAACAGCGACTCTTCACCAAATCCAAAGTACACCAGAGGGCCTATCAGAGCGAAAAACATTCCGTCAAGAAAGGAGGTAAACATGATAACCGAGATAGATTTTCCCAGATTGATTTTTTCCCTGTTGAGTATAAGGATTGCAAAGGCAAAGCCACCGCCTAACAAGGGTGGCGCAATGGCTGATGCGAATTCCCAAAGCATAATTACCTCAAAGCATTGCTTCAGTTTTAGGCCTTTTTCAGTCAGTACACTTATGCGCCACATGTAGGCCGCATCTCTGATAACTACCATCATAAAGGCGGCAAATAAACATAGCCAGGCTGAACTGTCGAAAGAAATATTTTTGAACGCCGACGCATCGAAGTTCTTAAACATCATCCAGCACGCTACACCCAAACCTAAAAGTATGGGCAATATGAGCCTGCCCGGCTTCATGTATTTTTTTAACTCCCTTGCCTGATGATTGCTCATTTTTACTTTATAAAGGTAGGGTTATTTAACATTAAAGTTCGCACTAATGGGTTGAACAAAATAATAATTAACACGTTCATTATTAAATTAATGCCATGAACGCAATATTTCACCTCCCCAACTGCGGCACCTGCAAACGCATTCTTTCAGAGATAAAACCCGGAAAAGATGTTGAATTGCGTGATATTAAGATGAGCCCCATCACAGAGTCTGAACTCAATGAAATGGTCAATCTTGCAGGCTCTCATGAAGCACTCTTCAGTAAGGTGGCTATGAAGTATAGGTCGCTCGGTCTCGATAAAATGAACCTTACTGAAAAAGATTTTCGCAAATATATTCTTGAGGAATATACTTTCTTGAAAAGACCCACCATCATTCGTGGTAATCAGATCTTTATAGGAAGCTCCAAATCAACCATCGAAGCGGCCAAAAAGGCCTTCGGCGTTAAATAATCCACTATTTTAGCCGAATGTCGAATCTTTGGAGGGCGCATTTGGCTTTGTTTTCCGCCAATCTTATTTATGGTGCCAACTATACCATAGCTAAGGTTGTAATGCCTGATTTTATTAAACCTTCCGGATTCATTTTTTTAAGAGCACTTTCTGCACTCATTCTTTTTTCGATCTCTTCCTTATTCATTAAATCAACCAAAATAGAAAACAAAGATTGGCCAAGAATTATTGCTTGCGGAATCTTTGGTGTAACCATTAATCAACTTCTTTTTTTTAAAGGTCTTTCACTAACAAGCCCCATCCATGCCGCGATTATGATGGTATGTACACCAATCATTGTCTTGATTCTGTCTTCTTTATCAAACCGCGAAAAATTAAATAGACTTAAATTATTCGGGGTTATTGCAGGGTTCATTGGTGCGAGTATTTTGATAGTTTCCTCCGGCACAGTAAATTCCATGAACAATGGAAATATGTTGGGTGATTTTTGTGTTCTCTTAAACGCCATTTCCTGGGGTGTATACCTTATTCTCGCCAAGCCACTAATGAAAAAATACAATGCTATACACCTTGTAAAATGGGTTTTTTTGTTCGGGTTTATTTTTGTCTTCCCATTCGGTTGGAATGAGTTTCTGCAGGTGAATTGGGGTAATTTGCCCACCGAGATAATCCTTAGGGTAGTTTTTGTGATTATAGGAAGCACTTTTCTCGCTTACCTGCTCAATACAATGGCTTTAAAATGGGCCAATCCCTCTCTTGTAAGCGGGTATATCTATTTGCAGCCACTTTTGGCAGCAGCAATTGCAATAATTCTTGGCGTTGATACCCTTAATTATGTTATCCTTTTTTCTGCCATTTTCATCTTTTCAGGAGTTTATATGATAGGTAAAAAAAATCATAAGGAAAGTGGAGTAAAAGCCAAGGCCGTCTAAGACTAACCTTTTT
>JBEGML010000036.1:0-2772 GCA_041183145.1 Bacteroidota bacterium
GTTGAACACCGGGTACTGTATCGTAATTTCCATTTAGGTGATTTTTAACCGAATTGCTCTTTTCATTGAAAGCATTGGTAGC
The DNA here is from genome assembly GCA_041183145.1 of Bacteroidota bacterium. Taxonomy (GTDB): domain Bacteria; phylum Bacteroidota; class Bacteroidia; order UBA4408; family UBA4408; genus JBEGML01. The sequence continues at coordinate 83 of JBEGML010000036.1, forward strand.
ACCGATTAAAAGGTTATTGGAAATATTATCGAGGTGGCCACGATATTTCAGCCAAGGACCTGCCATAGAAATGTGGTCGGTTGTGCATTTACCTTTGGCTTTGATGAGTAGCCGCAATTCTTTCATATCAGCACCCTCCCATGCCGAAAACGGCGCGAGCAATTGCAGGCGATCTGAATCCGGTTTCACGATAACTTCGACTTTGGACCCATCCTCTGCAGGAGCCTGAAAACCGGCATCGGCCACATCGAAACCTTTTGCAGGCAATTCAGGGCCTGAGGGTTCATCGAGTTTAACTTTTTCTCCCTTTTCGTTTACGAGAAAATCAGTAACGGGATTAAAGGTCAGATCACCGGCAATGGCCAAAGCCGTTACAATTTCCGGAGAAGCCACGAAGGCATGAGTATTGGGGTTGCCATCGTTTCTCGCCTTGAAATTACGATTAAAAGAGGTAATAATGGAATTCTTCTTCTCAGGATCATCAGAGTGTCTTGCCCATTGACCAATACAAGGACCGCAGGCGTTTGCGAGCACGACCCCGCCTATTTTTCCAAAGGTATCTATGAAGCCATCTCTGGCTACAGTATAACGGACTAATTCTGAACCTGGAGTGATGGTGTACTCTGCCTTAGCCTTGAGCCCTTTTGAAACCGCCTGTGAAGCAATTGAAGCAGCTCTGGAAATATCTTCGTATGAGGAATTGGTACAACTGCCAATGAGGCCAACTTCTAATTTAGCAGGCCATGCATTATCTTTCACTGCCTGTGCGAAGCGTGAAAGAGGCCATGCCAGATCGGGGGTGAAAGGACCATTAATATGGGGTTCCAATTCACTCAGATTGATTTCAATCACCTCATCGAAATAGGCGGAAGGATTACTATACACCTCCTCATCACCTCTAAGATGTTCTGCAATTTTATCTGCCATTTCAGCGATACCGGCTCTTTTGGTTCCTCTTAGATAATCAGCCATTTTGTTATCATAGCTGAAAATGGAGGTTGTTGCTCCGATTTCAGCACCCATATTACAAATGGTTCCTTTTCCGGTGCAGGAAATTGATTCTGCCCCGGGTCCGAAATATTCAACAATTTTATCTGTACCACCTTTAACGGTGAGAATACCGGCAACTTTAAGAATTACATCCTTAGCAGAAGTCCAGCCACTCATTTTACCTGTAAGTTTAACACCTATCAACTTGGGAAACTTCAGTTCCCAGGGCAAACCTGCCATCACATCGCAGGCATCTGCTCCACCTACTCCAATAGCAATCATACCGAGGCCACCGGCATTTACGGTATGAGAGTCTGTACCGATCATCATACCTCCGGGGAAAGCGTAATTTTCAAGAATTACCTGATGAATAATCCCGGCTCCCGGTTTCCAGAATCCAATACCATATTTATTCGAAACAGAGGCAAGAAAATCGAAGACTTCTTTGTTTTTGTCAAGAGCAGAATTCAGATCAGCAGAAGCGCCATCTTTAGCCTGAATAAGGTGATCGCAATGAACGGTAGAGGGCACTGCCACTTTTTTACGTCCGGCCTGCATAAATTGCAGCAGGGCCATCTGTGCAGTTGCATCCTGCATGGCTACGCGGTCAGGACGGAAATCAACATAAGACATCCCACGGCTGAAGGCTTGTGATGCGAGACCCGAGTCGAGGTGAGCATAGAGGATTTTTTCAGTGAGAGTAAGGGGTCGATTCAGAACTTTTCTAGCTGCCTGAACCCTTTCCGCATAACGGTTGTATACCGTTGCGATCATATCAAGATCAAATGCCATGGATGGTAAAATTTCAATTTGGGTTACAAATTTACCCTTATTCAGGAAATAAGGAAAGCGGGTACTAACTTTGATGCCAGGCATGCATGCAATTATCAGTCCTTATTACAAATTAATCCTCAAGGAGTTTGGTCCGGAGCCAACTGAGGATCAGGAAAATGCCCTGCACAAGTTGAGTCATTTCCTGGCGCGCTCCGAACCCGATGAGATTTTCATCCTGAAGGGATACGCAGGAACCGGAAAAACTACGCTTGTTGCAGCCTTGGTGAAAGCTTTATCAAAAACCAGGATAAAAACCCTGCTTTTAGCACCAACAGGTCGTGCAGCAAAGGTTGTTTCCGGATTTTCGGGACAAGAAGCCAGCACCATTCACCGCAGGATTTATTTCAACAAGCGCTCAGATGACGGCAGTTTTCATTTTACACCTGCACCAAACACCATGAGTGAAACGCTGGTTATTGTGGACGAGGCCGGATTAATAGGCAGTGACTTCAATCCTAATCATCCATTTGACCGGAATGTGCTGGAAGATTTACTTGAATTTGTTGCAGCCGGAAATCGTTGTAAACTTATGCTTGTGGGAGATGGCGCTCAGTTACCGCCGGTGGGCCAGGAATTTAGTCCGGCACTTGATAGAGAATTCTTAAAAAAAGAATTTGGCGTAAGTGCCATAGTATCGGAGTTACGCAAGGTAGTGAGGCAAAAAAATGAGTCCGGCGTTTTACATAACGCCACCCTGATAAGGGAGCAGCTGGAAAACAAAAAAGGACCGATTATTTTCCCCAGGCTTGACATTGAAGGGTGCAAAGATGTTATAAGGGTTCATGGCAGCGAATTGCCTGATGAGCTTGAAAATGCCTACAGGAAATTTGGTGATGAGGGAGTTATGATTTTATGCAGATCAAACA
>JBEGML010000037.1:0-2744 GCA_041183145.1 Bacteroidota bacterium
TTGTCCTGAACTATGCTGGTAACATTCGATTGAATCAAACCGTTTTTTATGGTATATGAATCGAAGTTATACTGCTGTGCAAAAAGCCGCTCACTGAAAATCATGAAACAACTTAGGATACATAAAGTAATTAATTTCATCATCCTTGCTTTGTATTGTATCCTGATTTGTAATTCCATGTTCAACTTATTTGCGCATAAAGAAAAAGGTACCTGATTCATCTTCTAACCCACTTATATTACCAAACTTCGGTTTCTGTTTTTGATTTTGCTCAACAGCGAGTGTCACCCGCTCTGATATGCGGTCTATAGGAATACATTTTTCAGGATTATTATTAAGAATGTTTGCAAAAGTCTTTGCAAAAATTGAATTATCAGCGGATTTCTCTCGGTCGCTTGAAGTAAATACTTGAGCTGATTTTAATCTTGTTGATTCCCAATCAAGACAATTGACAACTTTAGGGGATCCTCGCATTGCAAGATAAAATGCTGGCCCTGTTTCACATGCATCTGAAATTACCAGTGTGTGTCTTAACTTGTATAACGACAAATAACCTTTCAGGCTGGTGATAGGAAAATAAGTGTATTCATCAGTTTTTGATGCATCCACAGGAAGCCAGTAGCCTGATTCGTTTATGTATTTGCCATGTCCTGCAAACCAAACCACCAATGATTGAACCTGTCCTTTGTTAATTTGATCACGAAGCTCAATAGAAAAAAAACGATCCATGTCACTTTTATTCAGGTTTGTTTTATGAATAATTTTCTGGATACTGTAATTGGCCAGAGCTTGTTTCATTAGAAGTATGTCTTTTTTGGTTCCCTCTAAAGGTTGTAATGATTGGTAATTGGAATTTTCGATGAACACCACCCATGTTCTTCCCATTGGATTTTTCTCGGCTTCCTCGGCGGATTTCCAATTTATAAAAAAGGATTTTCTGGTTCTGTTTTCATAAATATCCTCAGCTTCGATTACAAGAGAGTCTTTCCCCTTTATATCTAGTGTTACTGAAAAACCCGGATTAACCAAATCTCTCGAAAAATGCGCATCCATTCCATTAATTAATATTTTCTGAATCAAACTTTGATCCTCGACTCTTCCCTCAACATACAAACTTTGCATGTTGATATTCTCAGGAAAATATTCCTGATCTATAGAAATAAAAGGACTGCTGATTGCGAGTTCAGGAGGCTTGCCTTCGGTTCGCTCAATTTCATAAGTCTGAGTGGAAGTGTTGAAATAAATATCTGTGACTTCAATGGTGATTTTTTCTTTATTTTCAAGGGGTATCTGAGCTGAAAAATTCGGGTTTTTCTCTTCCTGAGTAAAACTAGCAGGAACACCATCAATCATTATGGATTTAATACCACTTTGATCATTAACTTTACCTCGAATTAATCCATCAACCTTATTAATTGGGATCTTTACAACTAGATGGGAGCTATCTTTTGCGCTATTTGCCAATTGAACATCAGGCTGATTATTCTCCTTATTAAATTCATACTCAGCTTTTTTAGCTGATTCAATAGATTCCTTAATTGTTTTTTCAGGGAAATGTTGTTTCCCTGCTAACTTGAACTCCTCGATAGCCTCTGTAAATTGGTTCATCATCAGATAGCATTTGCCCCTTTCGTAATGCGCTTCCGGATTTTGGTCTTTGAAAAGGATAGCGTTAGTGAAATCTCCTATTGCTCCGGGAATTGAACCCAATTTTACGTTTAATAATCCTCTATGGTAATAGGCGGTTGCATTTTTTTCATTAATCTGTAAAGATTTGTTAAAGTCGCTCATCGCGTTCAGATGATCTCCCTTGTACAAATAGCTAATCCCTCTTTGGCAGAGTATTTCAGGGTCTGAAGCGTCATAATTAAGGGCTGTGTTTAGATTTTTAATAGACTCATCAAAGTGTCCCAATCTTCTTTGTGTTATAGCCAGATTGATAAAATAGGGCTTGTAAAAGTTTTTGTCTTTAGCATCTTTATAATCTTTTGAAACATACATGGCGCTGATGGCCTTCAGATAGCTCTGAATTGCCAACTGATAATTTCTCAAACTATCCATAGCAACCCCTTTGATGAAATGTGAATAATCCAGAGTATTATCATAATCTAATGCGGTATTAATTTCCTTGACCGCACCTTCAAAATCACCGGCCTTGATTTTATTCAGTGCCATTTTTTGATAAGCATTGACCGTTTTGTTTTTTATGTCCACCATGGTTGAGAACATTTCGGTGGCTTTATTATAATTTTCGATTTGTAAATAGTCTATCAGAGCTTTGCGGTATAGATCAATTTCTCCCGGTCTCAGTCCAATCGCAGCTTTATAGTCATTTATTGCTTCTTCGTATCGGTTCAGTTTTTCACTGCAGGTCGCTCGCTCAATGTATGCATCATAGTCTGCAGGGTTTAAACTTAAATGTGCTGTGTAGGCCTCGATGGCTTCTTCAAATTTTAGAGCCTCCTTGCTTTGTCTGGCTTTCAATAAAGTATTAATATCATTACCAAGAGACTGGCCAAATCCAAAATGGCACGAAATAATAGACGCAACGAGTAGGAAGAAAAAAATCTTCCTTCCTTTCCTCATGCTTCTTATTTTAGTGAGTTGACCCAAGAAAATGCCTATAATACAAAGGTATTTCTCGGTAAAAAAGACTTAGACCAATTCTTGGCTAGTTATCAACATGAATAATTAACATTATTATTCTTTCACTATCTTGAAAATCAGGTTATTACTTTTTGTTT
>JBEGML010000038.1:0-3964 GCA_041183145.1 Bacteroidota bacterium
CCATTTTTATTTTGAATATGGATGTAGCCGAGAAATCTGTTGCCACTAGATTTTTTCATCCCCTCCATTTCAGAATATAGCTCAAGTGCTCTGCTGTTGCTGCCAATGAGGATGGTGTTGAATCCTATAATGCGTTGATGGACTTTTTTGACAATTGAAGTGGAGATGATGAAGCGAAAAAACCAGGTGCAGGAAAAATGAAGAACCAGAAGAGCGAAAAATAGCTTGTAATAAGATCTGTAATCTCCAATGGTATCATCGAGAAGAAGGAGGAAAAAAAGAATGGTGGTGCCTAGCAGTGTTGAGACAGCAGTTCGGCTGAGTTCCCTGAGACGGGATTTTCGGAATATCTGATGATAAGAACCGGAAAGTGCATACAAGACCACCCAGAAAACGGGAATTAGCAGGAGTCCGAGCCAAAATTTCTCATTAAATTCAAGAGGAATTTGTTCGCCGAATTTAAGAGACTCTACGTAGGTTTTCCTGAATGCATAAAAGAGCGCCCATGCAAGGCATGCTGAGAGAGCATCAGAAAGAACAGAAATGAGGAGCCATAATTTTTTCGACATCAGAAACTAATCAGTTTTAGGTTATCGAACAAAAACAGCGGCTGTGTACCAGTAGTATCAGCGATGGCTCCCAAATAGATTTTATATGATTGAGCATCAATGAAAGGAGCCAGAGTAGAGGTTAGGTCAATGTAAATTTTGTTCCAGAAATAATTTCCGTTTTCATCAATGGAAGGATTTAAAATGATTGTTCTTTGTTGTTGCACAGAAGTGGGAGACAGTGCATAAACCCCGATGTTGTATGGAGCAGTTATGCGGTAATTCAATTCAAGGTAGACGGGTTGGTCTTGCCTTGGCAGAACATATTCCTTTGCAGTGGCAATTTCTGTGATGAGTGTTCCCGGAAGAATGGTTGTTTTACCTGAGTTTGCTCCCTCACAAACCAAAGAAGGAGAAGACTCAATAAGCAATTCATTATCGCTGGCATTTGATTTTTCAAGGTCCAGACCGATGCCGTCAAAATCTTCAATCAAATGAAAAACAGTGTTGCTGCGGTAGCTGACTCTTGGAGAGAGGATGTGAATTTTTTCAGGTTCGAGGCTGAAAGTGGTATCATAAAAATTAAAGAAGGGATACCAGGTGCGCGTTGCCTTGATACCATTCTGAAGGATTCCCGCCCTGACAGTCACTTTTCTGGAACCTGTGTTCAATACAGGAAATTTGCAGGGCAGTTCATAAACCCCCTGAAGCTGATCGTCGATATAGACCCAGGCATCAGTGATTTTACTATTTGCGCTTCCCTGAGAGCCATCGCTGTTCACAGAAAACTTTATGGCAGGGATGCTTAAATATGCAGGGATGGGCTCTTCTTTGTCGAGTTTCTGACATGAATAGAACAAGATGCCGAGCAGAGTAAAAAGAGATATTTTAAAAAACATGCAAAACCTGACGTGCTCCTAAACGACAAAAATGCGCAATTATTGCAGTTGCCCGCTAATTTTAAGCTTATCAATAATTTTATAAGCCACTTCCAGGGCTTTCATTCCGTCTTCCAGAGTTACAGGCGGGGTTTTATGTTCAAGACAAGCATGTGAAAAACACCTAAGTTCTTCGAGTATGGCATTATTCTTAGGCACTTCCGGCTTTTCAAAATGAATGGTGCGGGCTGGCAATCCGTTGCCCGGATCAAAAGAAGGAGTGAAGGCATCATCCTCGCCGGCATTTTCACCCAACCTTATTATCTGAACTTCCTTTTCGAGAAAATCTATACTCAGATATGCGTCTCTCTGGAACAGACGAGATTTTCTCATGTTTTTCATGGAGATGCGGCTCGCAGTGAGATTGGCTACGCAGCCATCATTAAATTCAAGTCTTGCATTGGCTATGTCAGGCGTCTGACTGATGACGGCAACTCCGCTTGCGCTTATTTTTTTAAGCCCACTTTGATTAAGACTGAGTACAATATCAATATCGTGAATCATGAGATCGAGTACAACAGACACATCGGTACCGCGGGGATTGAACTGGGCCAGGCGGTGCGTTTCAATAAACATCGGTTTCATCTGAAACGGGAGGCTGGCGAGGTAGGCAGGATTGAAACGTTCAACATGACCCACCTGCACTGTTACATCGGCTTCTGATGCCAGACGCATCAGTTTCTTGGCTTCCTCCACTGTTTGCGTAACGGGCTTTTCTATAAAAACATGCTTACCTGCTCTTATGGCTGAATAGGCAAGTTGGAAATGGGTGGTTGTAGGAGTTACAATATCAAGGGCATCGCAGCCGGCCATTAACTCTTCAGCACTATTGAAGGCTGTTGCGCCTGTCTCTTCTGAAGCCAGTGCTGATTGGCCCGGGTCGGGATCAAAGAAGCCAACCAGGTCGAGTGAATCTGTTTGCTGAATAAGGCGCAGGTGTATTTTTCCAAGATGTCCTGCCCCCAGAACCCCGATTTTTAGCTTCTTTTTCTCATTCATAATTCGCAAAACTATTTCCCCGACGAACTCATACATGTATTGTTGAAAGAGTTTTGTAACATCTTTATGTTGATTTTTTTCCTGAAGTCGGTGTAAAGCGATGATAACAAGGACTAATCTTGTGAGAGAAAAAATGGAAGATTTATACCGGCACAAAGGAATGCGAAGGCAAATGGTTGATGCTTTGCGCGAAATGGGAATAAGCAGTCAGGAGGTTCTGGATGCAATTTACTCTGTACCCCGTCATTTTTTTCTCGATGCCGCCTTTGAAAAATTTGCATACGAAAACAAGGCTTTCCAGATTGGAGCAGGTCAGACCATTTCCCAGCCTTACACAGTTGCTTTTCAGAGTTCCATGCTAATGCCGCTCAAAGGATTGAAAGTTCTGGAAATTGGAACCGGGTCGGGATATCAATCTGCTGTTTTGTGTATGTTGGGCGCCAGGGTTTTCAGTATTGAGAGGCAGCGCACGTTATTTGAAAGAACGAAAGTCAGCATGAAAAATATGGGCTACAACCTTAAGATGATGTTCGGTGACGGATATTTAGGATGGCCATCTTTTGCTCCCTTCGATAGAATTATTGTTACTGCAGCAGCTCCTGATATTCCGCAAGAGTTAATGAAACAGCTCAAACCCGGCGGCCTCATGGTAATACCGGTCGGAGATAGTGCCGGTCAGCAAAAAATGCTCAGCATCAGGCGAGACAGCGATTTGCCTGCAGAATTCTCTTTACAGGAACATGGAAACTTTAGGTTTGTACCTATGCTGGGAGAAAAGGTGAGGGGTGATGTGCAATAATTTAGCAATTTAGCCGTTCAGAAAACCACTATGCAAAAGATTTTTATCCTATCTCTTTTCTTTCTTGCCAGCCATGGTTATGCGCAGATACAAGATAGCACACGCGCTAAAAAGAAAGAAGAAACCAAGCCTTTTCAGCAATTCTACAACCGAAACGGGAGTTCTGTTTTGCCCGAGAAAGGCGATTGGGCTGTTGGGATAGATGCCATGCCGGCGCTGCTCTACTTGGGAAACCTCTTCAGTGATAGTCTCTCTGCGAAACCGTCAGCCGCTTTTACGGGAGGGTTCCCAATGAGTATCAGCGGTAAATATTTCATTGACAATCGAGAAGTTTACCGGGCTCGTCTCAGGATCGGAATTTTAAGCAACACAGATAAGAACAGTGTTGTTGATATTGCCAATTCAACAGTGGATACAGTTTATCTCCAGGATTCCCGCAAAGCCACCTCAACTAATTTATATTTAAGTTTTGGTAAGGAGTATCGTAAAGGCTGGCAGAGGATTCAGGGATTTTATGGCGGAGAGGTGAGTTTTATGTATACCAGAAACAAGGTGAATTATCAATACGCCAATCTCTTTACCAATGTAAATCCTTCTGTCCCCAGTTCCGATTTTTCGGCCGTTACCTCTAATGGTTATGTTGTAGCCAACACCAGTAGCAGAATAAAATCAGACAACAG
>JBEGML010000039.1:0-4279 GCA_041183145.1 Bacteroidota bacterium
AGGTATTAATTTGGTAGCATCAGCTAATGCACCTGCAGCTAATTTGATAGAGTTTTGTTTTACTAATGCAGATTGATTGCCTTGAAAATTAACACCAGTTACAGCAAGCAAATCAGTTGTAGATCCTCCAATATCAAAACCTAAAATATATTGACCAGCATATGGAGCATTACCGGCAGCAAAACATGCTACTGCCTGAGACTCAGTCATTGCTTTATTAGCATTTACCGCAATAGGATTACCTATTGCTGCAGGTATATGGCTTGGATTTACCATTAGAGCAATTTCATCAGGCAACTCCAATGGAATTAAAGACGCAGTCCCTTGATTCATTCCACCACCCATTCCTCCGGTCGTTCCGCCACCCATTCCTCCGGTCATTCCGCCACCCATTCCTCCTGTCAAACCACCACCCATTCCTCCTGTCATACCACCACCCATTCCTCCTGTCATACCACCACTCATACCACCTAAAAGAGAACTACCGCCTGTTTGAACAGACATTGAACCTTGAACAACTTCAAGAGCGAAGTCAACACCGGATATGTTTACCAAAGGATTACAATCCTTAACTTTGGACCAAATATTATTCGAATAGACCTGAATTCGTGAGTTTGACATTGCAGCAGGATAAGCCCATCCTAAAGTTTTAGGGAACATTGGACCCTCACTGCGCATAAATAATTCAGCATACGTTTGTAGCAGCAATGACTTGATGAATGCTTTTTTATGAGATTCTTCCCTTGTATCATTGCTCCATTTCATATTGTAAACCATCTGAACCTTTTGATCAGGAATTCTTGTGAGCCCAAGAATGTGCCTATTAGGCGTACTATCTTCTATTGCAATATTGGACTCATAACAGGTAAATCCTCCTTTTACAGCTTCTTCAAAAAGATGATTTTTATCACCATCCCCCATCAAACGCGTTTCTTCATGAAGCGTTAAAACAGATTTAATTTTATTTGACATTGGTGTGTCGTTTTGAAAAAACAACATTTCAAATGTATCCGCAGGTCTTTCCGCATTGCTTTCGTTTTGTGCTTGGTCAGAGGTAAAGAAAGAAATTCGTCTGTTTTTGTACTGTAATATTTGGGAATCATTCCCATCATAATAGGCTACACAAGTATTATTTGAACCAAAATCAATACCCAGTTTTGTTGGGGTTAAATTAGGGTTCATCTTAGAAGCAACATATTCAGAACTTTCAATTGAACCTCCGTATTTAATAAAAATAAATCCGCAAGATTTTCCGGAATTTTTTAACTCGACTCCTTTTATTGGTTTACTTGATTCATAAATTTCATATTTAAAATTACTCAATGTTTTAATATTCCCTACCAATAGTTTGCCAATTACCTCATTACTTTTTCCGTCTTCAGCAAGTCTCACAAAACCAAAATCACTTTCTGGTAGTTGACTATCTTTAAGTCCTATTTTTTTACCGGTTTGCTTATCTATTAATTCAACAACATTATTAACCTGGTCTATGTTACCTAAGATAGGATAAGCCTGCCAACCTGTTGGAGAATTATGAGGCATTTCTGAATACAAGTAATATTTACCCCAATTGTTGCTTACAAAATTGGGCCACAATACCATCTGCTTAAATCCCAAAGCATCTACCCCACTCGGTGTTATTTTATATGGAATCGGGCCAATCGGAGCAATTAAACTTCCGTCATCACGTCTTAATTCCAATTTTACTTCCAATAGGTTTGCCTGAGGATTAAATAGCGCAACAAGTGAAGATTTATTGTTGCCGCCTTTACCATTAATAACCTCCTCTAACTTCCCTTCTCGCTGAAAAACGCGCAACCCCAGTGGAGAGAAAGGTATGGTGAAAAATAACTTGTTCCCTGAAAAATCAACTTCCAGTGCATTAATAGGCAGACCATCTAAACTGTCAATATCAATTTTAGCTATTGTGGTAGTGTCAGGATTCAATAGTAAATCTTCCAACTTAAATGCAATGCAATCATCATCTCTACCGGCATCCTCTTCTGTAAAAATAGAACCACTGAAATTGGCATAATACTGATTAACCGAATTAAATAGAGACTTAAAAGGATCTAATTCAAAGAATGTAACTTCAGGCTTGGAATCATTAGATAAAGTTATTTTGTGCTTATCCGCATATTCTTTGATTTTGTTCATCCAATTTCCCAGAAAGAAACCAATATTCTGATCTACTCTTTCCGGCCACAAATGTTCGCTTTTTTTATACTTCCCATAAAAAGGCGTAATTCGCTGAGTAATTTTTTCAACATAAGCATAAAGCTTGTTCAGGTGAAGGGCATCTATTTTTCCTTCAGCATTAAGAGGATCTGTGAACTTACCCTGAGTTTCACTTACAAATACTTTCTGTAAGTCCCCACCTTCTAATTTGTAGCCAGGAGAGGTAAACAATAAGGATTCGGGAGATGTTCCCCCTACTACTTTTCCTTTATAATAAATAATGTCTATAAAGGGTCTTTTGACCCTTGCCGGATCTCCAATATTATCCTGATCTTCCCAAAGTTGTTTACGTTCAAAAAGAGAGTTACCAAAAGCTCCCTTTGGTTCATATATGTGAGACTTTGTTTTGTCCCAAGTTTCGCCATCGGAATAGCTCAGCCATACCCGCTTAACATAAAACGCTGTTGAATCAGGCTCAAGCACAAAGGCAGAAAGTAAACCCTTCCACTCATCTAATAATACAGCATAGAAAGAATTTAAACCGGATGTTGGACCTTCAACGGCAGGAGAATTCAAAGCATAAGTAAACATGCTTGATCGGGCAAATGCACTTGGCAAACCTGAAACTGCGTTTGAGATATTGGGCTTTTGTCCATCTTTATCGCCATATGATGACTTAATAGCACTCGTAAATTCTTTAATAAAGTCACCCATGGAGTCCCATTTATATCGGGTTCCCGGTTTGGTTTTATCGGAGTTAATTACAACGGGTTTTATATTTTGCATGGCTATTTTACTTTTTGCAATTCGGTTATTGTATTGTACAACTGAGCAACTAATTTTTCCTTTGGCATACCAGTTGGAAACTGCTCATCCTTTTTCAAGTTTGATGCTTGTTTAATAAATTCATCAACAAATTTATTTGCACTGGAATCTTGGCTTTTACCCCATTTCGAAACCTGATCTTCTATTAATTCACCAGGGGCAATATTATTTATCGCTTTCCAGTCTCTTGCGAAAGACGAAGAAGGGAGAAGGAATTTTCCATTGAAGGAATTTTTAATTTGGTATAACCATCCATCTAATATATATCCGTCTTTATCCTTGGAGAATAAAAAGGACTTAAAATAATCTGTTAAATCTCGTTTACTTAATTCATCTATTTGCCCTTCATAATCTTTGTGATTCATTTTGGACATCCTCGCCATCCAACCACTTATACCTTCAATATTATCGGCTCCCTGATGGTATGTTAATGTCAATAAGGCGATGGAATACATACCCGGCAACTTATTTTTTAAATTTTTAGGATCACCTGCCAAATCGGCAAAATCGAAATGAAAATTGTTATCTTCGAAATGCACCGTCCTAAAAACATATTCGGCTTCTTTTTCTTCGAATGTCTCACGATAAAAGAAGTCATAGGCGCCAAATGCACATAACAATTCAGTTATATGACAAGGATTCTTTTGTGCAGCGCCACCTGTTATGGTTTCTGATTCATTTTTTCCTTTTGAGAAATCTGTAATTTCTCCCACAGGCCAACCAATATTATATAAACATTTATAAGTTGACTTTACGGTAGGGTCATTTTGATAAAACTGAAGTGCTGCCTGACTATTCAATGTAAAATAACTTGCGTCTGCCACCACAGCATTTTTTTTGTCTTTTTTCTGTGCGTCCGAAGGTGCTTTAAATTTAAAATATTCTGTAAGAAGCGATGCTCCAAATTTTGCTTGAATAGGAAGATTTCTGGTGAATTCATAAGCGTCCTTAAAGGCAGTTGGTATTACAGGAATTGATGATGCCCCAGTACCACCAAATATTGAACCGAAGATGAAAATTCTGGCATCAGATTTTGCAGCGCCCAATTTTTCGATATAATCCATAAGTTCCCGCTCTTGCTGTAATGCAGCGTTTCCTTTGGATTTTACATTTTTAGCTGCTTCTATAATTGCATGATACATTAGCTGTGATCCTAAATGGGTCTGGGCTCTGTAACCATGTGCTAAATCAAAAACTTGTGCAGGTTCATCAAAAAAAAGTGATGCCAAGTCAATGCTTTCCTTTGTTTCCTCACTTTGAATTGCCACCTTAGATA
>JBEGML010000040.1:0-3760 GCA_041183145.1 Bacteroidota bacterium
CATGTATTGTTGTAATAACTCATAATAGTAAGTATCACTATTCTGGAAATATTGATTGCATGAATGCCTAATATTCCGGCAGGAATGAAAAGTATCTTTTTTTTGAAAGCCCCTTCATAAGCAAGTATCAGACCTGTAAAAGCGAAGATTAGTCCGAAACCTGCACACGCAGGTCCGACAATAATCCCGGGTGAATCAGATACTCGCAAAAACACCCCTTCGCGCATCAAATCATAACCCAAAAGTCGTATGGTAAAATCTGAGACATCCACGATGTTGACAATCAGCAGATCGCGCATGCCCCACCAAAATGATTTAAAGGCAGGATGCTTAATCAAAACACTGTTACATAATTCCCAAAACATATATACCGAAAATGCCCGCATGAGAAACCGTGTGGAGGGCGAAAGCATTTTGTATCTTTGTTTTAATGAAATCATACACTTACAAATATACGTGGCTAAGACCATTCCTTTTTCAGACAATTACAATTTTCTTTTGTCTTCTTCACACCACCTATGCTCAGACCATAATAAAAAACGAACAAAAAAACCTGGCCTTTACTTTGTGCGAGCCCGGCGATACATTTGCTTGTATCATTAGCCACTCTCCTATCGGCAAATACCTCTCCATGGAATCAACAAGTACCAGGAAAAAAACCGGATATCTGTATTTCCTGAATGATTCAATTTATTATCAACTGGATTATTCTAACCTACAGTACAAGAAAATACCCTTCCAGAAAACAAACCCCAATGGCGCAAATAAGACAACTCCAACCGGCAGAAAAAAATCACTCAAATTAAGCAACAAAACAGACACATTGGTCTTTCACCATTGGCAAACTGATAGCCTGCCGACCGGCATACTGGATGTTTTAAAACTTCGATACTCCAAATGGCCATCAGATATTATACCAAATCAAATTATTGCCGAAACCATTGTTTGGAGTAACAGGAAAATAAGCCTCAAAAACCTGCGCTTTAGTCTGAGCCCGTTTAATAGGGTACTGTTTTCACTCCCCGGAGATTTTGAAGAAAGGCCAGCCGTTTACCGAGTTTCACCTTAGTGATTCTCTGCGAGTATTCGCATAATTTCCTCCCTCTTAGCCTTTGTAAATTTTGCAATCACCTGCAAATAGCTGTGCTGTATGATTTCTTTGTAAAATGATGTATTTTGATGTATATCACAAATCACGGTATTCCAATGCAATTTGCTCATATGGTATCCGGGAAGAATAATATCAGGATAGTCTTCTCTCAGAGAAATCAGTTTTTCCTTGTCAGCCTTTGCATTAAATCTCAAGGGATGTTCATCCAGTGCAAGCAGTAAAAACATTTTTCCGGCAACCTTGAAAACAAGCGTATGCTCATCGAAAGGAAAGCACTCCTCTGTATCAGGGAAAGAGAGGGCATAAGTTCTGATATCTTCAGCATTCATATTTTTTAGTTTATTGGGTGAGTTCACCCCGGAGAGACTCAGACATTAACTCAGATTTAGAATAAAATGTGGCGTTCATACCAAGCACATACATCATTTTGCATACCGCGGTTTCAAAGGTCATATCAGCGCCTCCGACAACACCGGCAGCGAGTAAACCTTCAGAGGTTTCATATTTACCTTGCATGACGCTACCTCTGCTACATTGGGAAATATTCAACACCAAGATTTCTCTGCTGACAGCATCTTTGATTATTGAGTGAAGCCATCCATTTGAAGGAGCATTTCCAGCACCGAAGGTTTCGATAATAAGTCCCTTCAATGAATTATTTCTCAGCATAGCTTCAACAACGTCAGAGTTAATTCCGGGAAACAATTTAAGCACTGCAATATTCGTGTCGAAAGAGGCATTCAGACGAAGTTCTTTTGGAGTAGTTCTTTTAATTGCAGTTTCATTAAAGTCAATATGAATTCCAACCTCCGCCAGAGCAGGATAATTCGGAGAGATAAAGGCATCAAAATGCTCCGAACTGAACTTATGCGTTCTGTTTCCTCTGAACAATCTATATTCAAAATATAAGGCAACCTCAGGAACTGCAGGATGGCCTTGAGAATTTTCAGAGGCAGCAATTTCGATTGCAGTAATGAGATTTTCTTTCCCATCTGTTCGAATACTACCTATAGGAAGTTGAGATCCGGTTAAAATAACCGGTTTTGATAGTCCCTCAAGCATAAAACTCAGAGCAGATGCAGTAAAAGCCATGGTATCGGTTCCATGTAATATCACGAATCCATCAAAATCCTGATAAGCAGCAGTAATTATCTGCGCCAACTCAAGCCATAAGGAAGGATTCATATTAGAGGAATCAACAGGCTTGTCAAAACTTCTTGTTACAATATTGTAATCGAACCGCTGTAATTCAGGAACCTGAGCATAGAGATGAGAAAAATTAAATGGGATCAATCTGCCGCTTGCAGGATCCTGAACCATTCCGATAGTACCACCGGTATATATCAATAATATGTTTTTCTTTTTCATGAACGGTTATCGAAGAATACTGAATAAGCATTGGAGCTGGTAACATTTGCTACCTGAGCAAGTGACACATTTTTAACAGAGGCAAGAGCCTCTGCTATATGTCTGATGAAGGCCGGCTCATTACGTTTGCCTCTGTTTGGAACAGGACTCAAATATGGAGAATCTGTTTCCAGAACCATACGTTCCAAAGGCAATTCTTCTATAGTTTTCGCCAAACCGCTGTTACGATAAGTAAGCACCCCGCCAATACCAAGAAAAAAACCCGCTTTTATCGCTTTAGTACCCTGTTCCACAGTACCTGTAAAACAATGCAATACTCCTTTGAATTCACCAAAAACAAAGCCATGTTTTTCTATGAGTGTATCAAGACACTTCTCAAACAGATCGAAAGCATCACGACAATGAATGCTGACAGGAAGATTATTATCGCGCGCCTTGATCATCTGCTTTATGAAGCCATTCATCTGAAAATCTAATGTTGACTTGTCCCAGTAGGTATCTAGTCCGATCTCTCCCACGCCGAAGCAGGTTTGCGTTTGAATGCCTTCCATTATTTCTGGCGGTACTTCAGTGTAATCCGAGGAAAAAGAACAAGGATGAAAACCCATCATGGGGAAGAAAAAATCCGGGAATCTTTGACAAACGTCGAACATAGGATTCACAGAATTAAGGTCAATATTCGGGAGCATGACCCGGCTCACACCGCAGGCACGAGCCTTTTGTACAACCTGCTTAAGGTCGGTTTCGAACTCAGATAAATATAAATGAGCGTGTGTATCGATTAGTTCCACCATACAAACCTAAGCAAGCCTGAGCGATTAGCAAAAGCATGACGAAATCGTATTTTGGAATTATCTTAGCAGCAGTGAATAAATTCCTGTTCGTTCGGTTTTCTTCTATCGGTGATATCGTTTTAACCACGGCTGTCATTCGTTGCCTGAAATTGCAAAAACCCGAGGCCGAGATTTTCTTTCTGACCAAATCCAGATTCAAGCCACTACTCGAGAACAACCCGTATTTAAAAAAGGTAATTGGCATAGAAAGTAGTATTAACGACGCTGTCAAAGAAATAAAAGAAATAAATCCTGACTGCATCATAGATTTGCACGCGAATCTGAGAAGTAGACTGCTCGCATTAAAAATCAGAAAAAAAACATTTTCCATCCCTAAACTTAATTTCTTGCGCTGGAAAATGGTTTATACCCGCAAACGCGAGGCATTGCCGCACATCAATAGTCGGTATTTCAAAGCGCTGGAGAAATTCGGAATTACTTATGATGG
>JBEGML010000041.1:0-8960 GCA_041183145.1 Bacteroidota bacterium
ATCCAATGCGTGTATTGATAAGTTTGGACGATAGTGTAGGATGTACATAAAATGCTCAGCATGATGAAAATTAAAGGCCAACGATTAATCGCCAGCGCCAACAAAATGGTGAAGAATGGGAAAAAATCAATTGCTGCACGCATTCCATAGCTTCCACCATAATACCACATCCACCAACTGCTTAGCAGATAGAAAACGAGAAGAAGAAAAACAAAAGACCATGCAGCCTGCCGAGCTTTCATAAAAAACAAGCCGCTAAGTGCAACAAAGCATAAAGGTGCATAAACGAAAAGTCCTTTACGAAAAGAGAAAAGAAGATTAATTATTTCCGGTTTGAGAAAATTAAAACCTTCGTTTCCGTAGGTATACGCCCATACTTTACCGGTTTGAAGAAAAAAAATAAATGGCTGAATACCGAATAAAACAAAAAATCCAGACAATGTTAGAATCAAATTTTTCTTTGACCTCAGGAAATTTAGAAGGAAAGATTTCAAATCAGAAATTCCGCCAGCGAGAAAAGGAAGAGACAAAACCACGATAAGATTGGTTGGGCGAATAAGTGCTATTAAACCAAGCAGTGAGCCAAAAAGCAGTGCGCCCTTTACATTTTGATTACTTCGCAAATAATAAAAGCTCCAGATCCATGCAGCGATTGCCGTGAAAGAATAGACATGCGACATGGAGGGTTCAAAGACAGTGTAATAGAAAAGATTGGTAGCAAAAACCATGAAAAAGACAGCAAAAGATGCAAAGTGGGGCAATATTTTCAATTCATGTACAAGACATTTGTGTAACAGAAAAATGCCAAGCAGTAGCCAGAAAATTGCACCAAAGGCTATAGATGCCTGAAAAGGGAAATCATATCCATCAATTTCAAAACCACCAAGGTAAGCCCAGACAAGACCACAGAAAAAGAAAGGGCTCATCATCACCGAAACACCGCACCAGTATTTATTTACGATGTGATTGCCAGCACCCATGCGAAACTCAGAGAAATTTCCGGGGTCATAATAATCTTTCTCATAATCCTCAACAAAGGGAAATGACAAATCGCCGTAGATAAAAATTGCAGGAAGGAAGGCATAATATCCTTTTCCGTCACTGTTCATAACGTATCTCCAATTTCGATCGTTTAGGCGTGAATTAAAAGAGACCCCGAGTAAAAGAACAAGTGCGAGAGACAAAAATAACCATGGCTTTGCGAGAAGAATAAAAGCCTCTTGTTTGAGCTTATTCATTATTTTGCCGGTTTTAAACGAGGCATGAGCCAATAGAATATTACGGGTAAAAATCGCTTTAAAAATACCGGAATACGTTCCTTGCCGCCAATCAATAATTCCATTTTTTGCTGTTGTACACCTTTAAGAATGAGAGCAGCGCATTTATTCGCGCTCATTCCGGAGGCCTGATTTTGATCCATGATACCATGCTTTTCACCTGATGCATTAAGAGCATTGAGTGAGATATTGGTTTTGATGTAGCCGGGACAAACAAGGGTAACTCTGATTCCGTGCTCCATATTTTCAAGTCTCAAGGCCTCATAAAATCCATGGAGAGCATGTTTGCTGGCTGAGTATGCAGATCTGTAGAAGAAGCCAAGTTTTCCGGAAAGACTGCTCATTGCGATAATGTGTCCATTATTGTTCTTCAGCATATAGGGCAAAACAGCCTTGGCTAGTGCAATGTTGGAAAAGTAATTGATTTCCATTATTCGGCGGTCGATTTCAAGTGGAGTTTCAGAAACAAGTGAACGTTGACTAATGCCTCCGTTATTGAAAAGGAAATCAACTTTACCAAAAGAATTTATCACCTCTTGCGTCATATTATCGAAGAGGTGGATATCAATCAAATCAAAAGGAAGAATTTTTATTTTTTCTGCACCGGGGCATTTAAGTGACAGCTCAAGAAGGAGAGATTCACGACGTGCAGACAAGACGAGACAAGCCCCTTGTTTAGCAAGTGCGACGGCGAGTGCTTCGCCGATTCCGGAAGATGCACCGGTTATCCAGCATACTTTTCCCTTGAAATATGCAGCCATCTTACTTCCTGATAACAAGAGGTCTCACAAATGACTGCTTCACTCCTGCTACATGCAGAAAATACAGACCATTGTTAAGATCACTGAGGTCCAGATTTGGAGCAGCAGAAAATTTACCAGTCATAATCTGCCTACCCATTGCATCAAATAAAAGCCAGATATCATCCGTTTGCAAACCTGTAACATTAAAAAATCCTGCCGAGGGATTAGGAAAAATGCTTACTTTATCATCATTTATAATATTATTTTTTACATTAACCTGAATTCCCGGACTTACCGCAGTGATCAGGGTGCTATCGACACGAACGTAATAAATGTTATCAAGACCGTTGGTAAAACCTCTTGTTGTTCCGACAACAGAAATTTCACCATTTGGATGCAGAACCATACCACCGGGAGTTTCCTTGAGGAAGCTACCGTATGTAGTTGCGAGTTGCGGGAAACCATTGGCATCAAAACGACCCAAGTCAAGATCCCAGTTAGCATAATTTCCTGTAACATCAACGGCCCCGAACATCATACTTCGTCCACCTGAAACTTCAGCTATTCTTGTAAAGTTCCAGTTAAAATTATCGTAGGAATGATTTGCATTTGCCCATATGGGATTACCGGCAATATCAAGTTTGTGAATGTAGAGTTGATAATACGGATTACCGGCCACCATCTGAGCTGCGCCACAGATCATCAATTCATTTGAAGATGTAAGACAAATTCCATTTCCGATATCATTCTGCGAACTTCCATACTGCCTGCTCCAGAGAAACTGACCATTATTATCGAAAACTGTTATGGCGATATTACGCATAGAATCAGGGTGATAAACAGAGCCCATGAGATAGAGTTTGCCGTTAACTTCTAGGGCTTGAGAAACAGTGTCGGGGCCATCTGTAGAATAAACCTGCTGCCAAAGAAGATTGCCGGAGGAGTCGGTCTTTACCATTAAAATATCTTTATCAGACAATTCAGAATCCCAGGTTGTACCCACCATAAAAAATCCCTTATCAGAGGTTTGAATTACATCCGTACATTCATCCCAGAGTGAAGTGCCAAAACTACGTGACCAAAGAGTATCACCAAGGTTGTTTGTGCGAAGTAACCAAAAATCATATCCCGAAGAGGGATGAATGGTGCGATATCCGCCAATGACGAATCCTGAATCAGAGCAGAGCTTTATCCGTGAGGCGCCATCAGGCCAAATACCGCCATACACGCGATGCCATTGATAGTTGCCGGACTGATCAATCTTCCACAGGAGAATATCAGCAGATTCACTGTAGCTTGATGATGTAGCAGCTATCAGAACTCCGTTATCAGCGGTGGCTGCGAGATCAGAGCCAAAATCATAATTATTGCCACCATAAACGCGGGAATAATTAATCTGCGCAGATAAATTTTCTTGAAAAAATAAAAGAAACAGAGGCGATAGAAATTTAAAAATTCTTCTCATATCAGGGCTTTTTTTATTCTTAGCAATGCAATCAACAATTCTTCCATGCGTTCGAGTTTCAGCATATTGGCACCATCGCTTAATGCCTTCTCCGGATTGGGATGTGTTTCAATAAAAATGCCGTTTACACCGGCTGCGATACCGGCTTTTGCCAACAGAGATATTAGTTCAGGCTTCCCTCCTGTTACGCCTGAACTTTGATTTGGTTGTTGCAGAGAGTGAGTAACATCGAGGACGACAGGCACACCCAATTCAGACATGTCTGCAATATTTCGATAATCCACAACAAGATCCTGATAGCCAAACATTGTTCCTCTTTCAGTAAGCATTACATTTTTATTGCCGGTTTGATAGACCTTATCAATAGCAAATCTCATGCTTGCCCCTGAGAGGAACTGACCTTTTTTGATGTTAATAATCTTCCCTGTTTCACCTGCGGCAATAAGAAGATCGGTTTGCCTGCAGAGAAAAGCAGGAATCTGGAGTATATCGGCAACACGGGCAGCCAAGACAGCCTCATCGGGCAGGTGAATATCAGTGACAATCGGCAAATTGAAATCTGCCTTAATTGCGGCGAGGATATCGAGTGCTGCCTCATCACCTATTCCGGTAAATGAGTCAATCCGCGAGCGATTGGCCTTTCGGTAAGATGCTTTAAAAACGAATGGAATTCCATGTTTTTCTGTGATATTTTTCAGCACTGAGGCAATGTTTCTTGCATTTTCAGCATTTTCTACCACGCAGGGACCTGCGAGCAGGAAAAAAGTTTCAGACTGAGTTAAATGTTTGATAATTTCACGAGGTTCTACGTTCATTGACTATTCGATTAGTGCAACTAAAGAGAGTTAAATTTTTTAGAGATGCCGGCTATTATTCCAACACCTCGAACATTGCGGGGACTAAAAACACTTTCAAGCTGCATAAGTCCTGTTTGTAATCTCCAGCTATTGAGAAAAATCCATTCGAAAGATGCATTCGCATTAATGCCACCCCATCCGCCTGTTCCAACAGTGAGGTTTAACTTAGCATTTGAATTCACCTGCCAGGTACAGCCAGAATAGAGAAATGGACGGTAAGACGTGTAAGCTCTTGCTGTTATTCCAACATTTATGGCAAGAGGCAGATCGGGGAGACTCCTGATATATTCCATACAAAACCATGCAGGAAGAAAGATACGTTTAGAGGAGCGAACAGCTTCAGGATTCAATCTTTTGAGACTATCGGTGCTCATGCGAAACAGAGAATCGTGGTAGGTAATAACGTTTGGAATGATAAAACCATCGAATTTAAGTGCCGTATCTGCGCTATAATTCTGACCGCTGCTCTTCCAATCAATGAAACCGATATCTCTGGCGGAAAATCGCATAAAATGTCCGTCATTTTGCCACCACTCAATATCTATACTCCCTGAAAAACCGTTACCGCTTGAAGGCCATAGGAAGCGTGAGCCTTTAAAACGTGTACTGTCTGATTCATAATAACTGCCCTGAAGGTCAAGTTGAATAAATCTTCCATCGGTGGCGGTAGTCATGGTAGCGCGTTTTGCCTCAATTTCAATACCTCGTCGGCCTTCGAGGTAAGCCAATTCACCTGAGATGCGATAGGTTTCATTAGTTTTTTTCATCCATTTACCGAAGGTGATTCCATAATAGCGGTATGAGAGACTTCTGAAGTTAAATGGTCCTGCCGAAGCGGTGGCACCTTCAAATATTTTATTGCCAAAAAAAGAAAGTTTGAATAAATCACTGTTGAAGGCCGTCGAGACATGGTAGCGCTCCTCAAGCCTGATACCAACAAAAAAATCGCTTCTTTTGCCTATTGAGTCGATTTGTCTTTCCAGATACAATCCATTTTTATAATCAAATCCACCTATATTATCTTGTTTTAGTTTTTGTGCGTTTTTTTCAAGATACGGGCGATCAAGAAATCCACCGCGGTGGAAGCGATAATAGAATGATGCCGGCAATGAGTTGGTGCGTCCTCCTGCAAAAAAAGACCATGAGGCCTGAGTATTGAAGAGAGTATCAGGGCCGGCTCCGGCTGCATGAAGCGAGAGAACAGCAGTGAAGAGAAAGAAAATTATTTTTTTCATTTTACACTGATTGTAAATCCGGCCTCAGCCACCAGTTGAATATCCAGACGATAATCATCATAGAGCTGAACTTTTCCGGGTGTATGAAACCGAGCAAGAGCAAGAATTTTGTTATTTTTAAGAATGCGCTTTGCGAGATCTGCGCTGAGATCAGCAGGAATAACCGAAGACCACGGCATGTTGACTTTGCCATTACTGGCAAGAGAGGCAGCACCAATATTGAAAGAGTTAAAAATCGGTTCAAGAGTTCCGTTATCGTTCATGAAATAGAGACTAAGAACCGCTTCAACAGGGAAACCATTGCTTACAAGAAGCTTGATTTTTCCACCATTGTAAGCCGAGAGCTGTGGCAGATTTACCGAATCTGTTTCAAGGGTGTCTGCGATGGTCAGATAATTCAATTCAAACTTCAGTGGAACCTCAACCTCTAGCCTGGCATCGAGGGCACGATCAAAATAAACAAAATCATTTCCTGCCGACATATTACCGAGCGGATTAACCTTAAGGGAATAACCGGAACGAATCACATCAGGCATATTTTCAATAAACTGATTTATAGCGGAAGTGTTGGTACTTACATCAAAACTGTATTCAGTTGGCGTTAGCGGAAAATCTCCTGCCCTCTGAATATTGAAGGTTCGACCGGCAACCTGCCCACCGAGGTCTATTGCAACACCTGTTTCACTATTTATGGAGGTGATATTTGAAATAGCGATGGTTCCGTCGGCGCCGATATAGTTTTTCACCTTCATGCGAATTGCAGCAGAATCAAGCCTGAAATAACCTGACACAACAGGATCGAAGAGTGATGTAGCCTCATCTTTTACCGCGGATTGAATGGATGGCTGTCCGAAATAACCGCGTGCATATTCAGGAATAATATCTTCGATAAAAACTTTAATGATGATACTATCCTGAGAACTGACAGAAACGTTTCCCTGAGAATTTGGATCAATCTGGGCACTGACATCTGTGTAGATGGTATTTACTTTATTAAGTCCGATACCCCGTAAATCAAAGCGATAGCCGGCAAGGTCTATAGAATCACGATAAATACCTGGATTACCACCTTGCGCTCCGGGAAGAAGGACATCTATCACGAGAGGATTACCATTATTTCTTGCAGAAGGAATCTTATAAGTCAACCTGACGGCCTTTTGAACCTGATTATCTATGACGACCCTAACACGCCCGGACTTTACCCATACGTTTTGCAATTCAGCAGTGGGAATTCCGAATTTGATTTCTGTGACCTGACTGATAAGCGGATCACCGGGTGCCAATGAGAGAGATCCGAAAGGGAGAGCGTAAAAATTAACC
The DNA here is from genome assembly GCA_041183145.1 of Bacteroidota bacterium. Taxonomy (GTDB): domain Bacteria; phylum Bacteroidota; class Bacteroidia; order UBA4408; family UBA4408; genus JBEGML01. Next base: position 6,898 of record JBEGML010000041.1, read on the forward strand.
AGGGCTGTATCAGGAATATCTGCTAAAATTTCGTTTGGAATAGCGTTAAAGTTTCTTTGATAGAAAATACTGAGGTTGCCATCAGGTCCAACCGAGACCAGGCTATCACCTAAAATATTACGAATGCCTATAGATGTTTTAAACAGTGGGCCTGTCCAGTCTGTGTCCCAGGAGGTAGGTTCCAGCCGCCGGCACGAAGCCAACAACAGAGCTAGAATAAAAGGTAGCAGCAAAAACAGACAAAGTTTTTCTTTGGAAATGCATTTCATAGAGGGTCAAATTTAGGGCTTTTGCTGAGTCCAGACAGGATTTTCAAGCAGAATAAGCCGGTGCACAGGACAGTTCACTTCATGGGCACCGGGAAGGAATCCGATACTCATCAAAAATTCATTAACAATCTCAGCACCTGTAAAGCGGAAATTATTTTTAAAAAGCCTTATCCATTCTGGCTTTTGCAAGGTTTTATTCTCAAGTAACCAGGAATAAAAACTTCCATAACTTTTCTGGAGTGAAAGCACAACGGAGGCGTTATGGATAGCTGCATCAATTTTTAAACGGTTACGGATGATGCCGGCATCAAGAATCAGAGCGTTGCGATCTTCCGCACTGCAGTTTGCTATTCTTTGGATATCCCAATTGAAATATGCTTTCCTGAAATTATCCTGTTTGTTTAAAATTGTAGTCCAGGACAGACCTGCCTGGTTAATTTCCAAAATAAGCCTTCCGAATAATTCATTATCATCCAGAAGCGGAAAGCCATATTGGCTATCATGGTAGATTCTATGCGGAGAATCCCCGGGAAGTGAGGAAACAAAGCCACAATAGCCGGCAAGGGGCTTATTCACTATTTTCATGCTTACCTTTGGCGCTAAATTAGCATAAAGCAGGCCATGATACGAATTTGCGACCAAATGGGCAATCTGTTAGAGATACCGCGGCCTGCAGAAAGAATTGTATCGCTAGTTCCTTCCCAGACCGAGTTGTTATTCGACCTTGGAGCCGGAGAAATAGTTGTTGGCATAACGAAATTTTGCATTCATCCGCATGAAAGAGTAAAAGGGAAAGTAAAAATTGGAGGAACAAAAGCGTTGAATCTGCAGCGCATACGCGATTTAAAACCCGATTTAATTATTGGGAACAAAGAGGAAAATGTCAAAGAGCAGATAGAAATTTTACAGCAAGAATTTCCTGTATACATCAGCGATATTGTCACCACGGCAGATGCAATGCAGATGATTTTGGATCTAAGTCATTTAACATCGAAAGAAAAGCAGGGGCTGGAAATTTGTAAGCAGATAGAAAAGAGTCTTATTGAGCTTGAAGAAACCAGCAGCAGGCTTATTCCGTTGCGAACGGTTTACCTAATTTGGGAAAATCCTTTGATGGGGGCAGGCGGTGATAATTTTATTGATGAGATGATGAAAAAAGCGGGGCTAAATAACCTTTTGGCCGGCAGGACATCAGAAAGTGGAATTCAGCGTTATCCCGAGACAAGTATTGAAGAATTGAGAAATTTAAATCCAAACCTGATAATATTATCGTCAGAGCCCTTTCCATTCACGGAAAAGCATGTGGATAAATATAGATTATTGCTCCCCGGCATCAGAATTGAACAGGCGGATGGGGAAATGTTTTCCTGGTATGGTTCATCGATGTTAAAGGCCATTCCTTACCTTCGAAAAAAGCAAATCACGTGGCATTCAAAAGAGGCATTTTAATTGTCATTCTTCTTTTCTTTTGCACCTATTTACTCAGGGCTCAGCGGGTTGCGGTAGTTTTAAGCGGCGGTGGTTCAGACGGACTGGCTCACATTGGAATGCTCAAAGTGCTGGAGCAACACCAAATTCCTATAGATTATGTAGTTGGAACAAGCATTGGAGCGCTTGTAGGCGCCATGTATACTGCAGGTTACTCTCCAATGGAAATTGAGGAAAGAATAAAATCAGAAGCCTTTCAGAGTTGGTCAAATGGCGAGGCAGAGCAAGCCTACGTTTATCATTTCAAGCGCGAGGCGCCTGATGCGGCTTGGATAAGTTTGAGGTTTAGCCCAGACACGTTGATAC
>JBEGML010000042.1:0-4503 GCA_041183145.1 Bacteroidota bacterium
CTGCTGCGGATGCATTTACAAGAGACATTTCTTCTTTGTTGAGATCAAGCTTGATAATCTCAGTAATTCCTTTTTTGCCAAGTTTTACTGGAACGCCCATGTAAATATTTTTTAGTCCGTACTCGCCGTTTAGCCAGGCGCATACAGGCACTACTCTGTTTTCGTCTTTAAGAATAGATTCTACCATCTGCGCAGCTGCCGCTCCGGGGGCATACCAAGCTGATGTGCCAAGCAAATTAACAATTTCTCCACCACCCTTTTTTGTCCTTTCAATTATCGCGTCAAGTTTGTCTTTGGAAATCATTTCTGTTACGGGAATTCCACCTACTGTAGTATAGCGCGGCAATGGAACCATCGTGTCGCCATGTCCGCCCATAAGCACAGCCTGAATATCTTTTGCAGAAACGTTAAGGGCTTCAGCCAGAAATGCTTTGTAGCGGGCAGTGTCAAGAATTCCTGCCATGCCAAAAACTTTACTGCTGTCAATCTTTGCAGTGAGGAACGCGCAATAGGTCATAACGTCAAGTGGATTTGAAACAATCACCAAAATGGTGTCAGGTGAGAATTTCATAATGTTTTCTGTAACTGATCTGACTATTCCTGCATTTGTTGAAATCAAGTCATCACGAGACATTCCGGGTTTACGCGGAAGACCAGAGGTTATAACCACAACGTCGGATCCCGCAGTTGCACTGTAATCATTTGTGACACCAACAGTGCGGGTGCTATACATATTGATGGGCGCAGTCTGCCATATGTCAAGGGCTTTTCCTTCAGCTGTGCCCTCTTTGATGTCAAGCAGAACAACCTCTTTCAGGAAATCCATGTGAGCCAAAACATTTGCACAAGTTGCGCCTACGTTTCCGGCGCCAACAACGGTAACTTTCATACAATTTTTTTTTAGGTTGAACAATCAGGCTGCAAAGATAGTTTTTATGGAGGTGCTAATTGATGAATGCTGGAGTTAAATATGAATTTTTTCTATTTTAGCAACTTGCAAGCATATGCCTTTCTGATGCATAGTTCCGGAAATAAGATATCTCCAACCCTAATCTGGTTCAGATACGTCCTTATTTTCGCTTCACTTCTTTTTACTTCTAAAATTTTTTCGCAGGTTCCAACTAACCTGGACTGCCTAGGAGCAATCTCTGTTTGTCAGTCAACCTACGTTCAAAACAATAGTTTTACCAATGAGGGTAATTACCCTGCTGAAATCAACGGCGTCATTTCCTGTCTGGGCGGTGAAAACAACGGTGCTTGGTACACATTAACTGTGCAAAACACCGGAGATCTTGCTTTTACAATTAATCCAAACAGCAACCTGGACGACTACGATTGGGCAGTCTACAATCTAACATCCGCTTCTTGTGGCGATATTTATACAAATGCTGCACTGGAAATCAGTTGTAATTTTTACGGAGTTCCCGGACCCACCGGAGCAAATGGTAATCCCGGGCAATTGAATGAACCTGTTATCCCGGTTGTTGCCGGCGAAACCTATGTGGTTTATATAAGTAATTATTCAAGTTCTCAATCGGGTTATACACTTGATTTTTCAGCTTCCACCGCGCAGATTTTTGACAATATTCCTCCCCAGATCGATTCTGTTTTCCTCCCTGTTGCTTGCGGAGCCACAACACTCACCTTTCGGTTCTCGGAAAATGTACTGTGTAACACCGTTCAGGCCAGTGACTTCTCGCTTAATGGACCAGGCGGTCCGTTCGCAATAACAAATATTTCAAGTTCCTCATGCGCCCTGGGCGCACAATATGATATTGAATACACCGTTACTCTGGCTTCTCCTGTCACCACCAGCGGGCTTTACACTCTGGTGCTTATAGATGACGTTACAGATTTGTGCGGCAATGTGGGAATAACAAATATTGGAGCAGATTTCTCTGTTACAGCATTGGACATAACAACATCCCTTACTCAGGTCGGATGTTTTCAGTTTGATGCTACGGTATCCGTAGTCGGTTCTGGGAGTCCACCTTATGTTTACAATTGGTCAACAACACCAACTCAGAACTCGCAAACAGCAACCAATCTGGGTCCGGGTTCCTATACAGTCACTGTTACTGATCAGGGAGGCTGTGTAGGTGTTGCGAATGTTGATGTAAACGTCAATCCTACCCTGATCATACAAACCACCTCAACTCAAGCTGATTGCGGTCAATCTAATGCCAATCTTGGCGTTGATATTTTGCTTGGAACAGGTCCTTTTACCTATTCATGGAATCCCCCTGTAGCCGGAAATACTGATACTGTGATAGGTGTGCCCTCTGGGCTTTATACCGTTACGGTTACCGACGCTTCCGGTTGCAGTATCTCTCAGAACATTATTGTTACAGATATTCCTCTAGGTTTCACCATCTCCCCAGACATAACTGTTTGTGTAGGTCAACAAGCTACCGTTTCATGTCTCGTCACAGGGGGCACATCGCCTTTTAATTACAATTGGTCAGGAGGTCTGTCAAATTCCGCCTCAAATACCTTTATCCCCAATGCATCTCAATCCTATTCTGTTCAGGCTACAGATGCAAATGGCTGTACAACATCCCTTCTTTCTGTAAATGTAGATGTAAGTCCGCCACTGACTATTTCCATTTCAGGCGATAATCTTATTTGTCCGGGAGATAGTGCTCAACTCTCCGCCTCCGGAACCGGTGGAGATGGTAATTTTGTTTTTCTTTGGAGTCAAGGTATTGGTCAGGATTCATCCAATATTTTTGTGAGCCCCCTTGCACTAACGAGTTATACAGTCACTTTGTCTGATGGTTGTGGTTCTCCCGCTGTTCAGGCCACATTTGACGTAGATGTTGCGCCGGTTCCTATCATTGATTTTTCGGCAGATCTTCTGAGTGGATGTACTCCATTCTTCACCCGTTTTTTCCCTGATATTCAGGCTAATGCGGGCAGTTCACTTGTATGGGAGTTCGGGCAATTTACTTCAACCGACTCTACGCCGACGGTTTCAATTTTATCTGGTGGTTGTGTGGACGTGAGTCTTATTGTTCAGGATGGTATAACCTCTTGTAAATCAAGGGTAGAGCGCCCCTGCTACCTTAATGTTTCCCAGTCTCCCAGGGCAAATTTCTCTCTGAATCCGGGTGAAATAAACCTCTTTGAGGGAACTAAAGTTCATCTGGTCAATCAATCTGAATACTGGCAAAGCTTGAATTGGTTTATTTCAGATGGTACATCTTACATCGAACCTGAAGTTTTCCACTCCTTCAGTGATACAGGCAGCTATAAAATTCTTTTAAACGTTACCGGCGAAGGAGGTTGCAATGATACAATATCGAAACTAATCAAGGTTTTTGACATAACCTCCTTCTTCTTACCATCTGCTTTTACCCCCAACGAAGATTCACGAAACGACGTTTTTAATCCCGGGCTTACTAACATCGTTGATCAAAGCTACGAGATGATAATTTTTGATCGTTGGGGAAAACAGATATTCAAAACCACAACACCAGATAACGGTTGGGACGGGGCGGGGTATCCTCAGGGGTCTTATCCATATCGGGTCAGATACCTTGATCGTGCCGGTAATCCCAAACAGCTTTTTGGTTCCGTTACACTCATCAGGTAGAGAGCCTCTCAAAAACTCAAAACTTACTTGCTTTTGCAATTGATGAGAATTGCTTTTGGTCAAAATAGAATTCCATCCGAAATTTTACTTTAACAGATTTATAGATTTGCCTTGCCTCATTCAAAACTAAAGCTTGGATTTTTTCTTGATTTTTTGTACATTTGGGTTTAACATTAACTAAAGGAGAGTTGTTATGAACCTCAACATTCAGAGCATCCATTTCGATGCCGACCAAAAATTAATTCAATTTATTAAAGACCGGCTTGTAAAGCTCAATCATTTTCATGATGGAATCATTGAGAGCAATGTTTTTCTCAGAATAGATAAATCGAGCACTACAGAAAACAAGGTGGCTGAAATAAAACTTCATGTCAGTGGACACGATTTGTTTGCAAAACGACAGAGTGCTACTTTTGAGGAAGCCTTTGATAGTTCTGTTGATGCGCTAACCCGACAGCTTAAGAAACAAAAAGAAAAGGCCAGGCTTTACTAAAAAAAATATTTCGGGATTTGGAAATTAAAAAATCCCTCGTACATTTGCAGTCCTTTTGAAAAAAAGGGCTGCATTTTTTTTGTAGAAAAAGCAGCCGGTGTAGCTCAGTTGGCCAGAGCAGCTGATTTGTAATCAGCTGGTCGGGGGTTCGAATCCCTCCACCGGCTCGTTCTTTGAATAAGGAGTTTCATGTAGGGGAGATTCCAGAGTGGCCAAATGGATCAGACTGTAAATCTGCTGTCGTAAGACTTCGGAGGTTCGAATCCTCCTCTCCCCACAAGAAAATACCAACTTGATCCAAGCGGAAGTAGCTCATTTGGTAGAGCATCAGCCTTCCAAGCTGAGGGTGGCGGGTTCGAGCCCCGTCTTCCGCTCCATTGCCTGAATTGATTTTTTTCAAAACAGGTTCCGGGTC
>JBEGML010000043.1:0-3209 GCA_041183145.1 Bacteroidota bacterium
GGGAACGTGCTGAAGCTAAAGACACCATTGTATGCGAGTTGAAATAGTTTTTTTAGGGTATATTTTGGTTCGCCACCATAGCGTTTATCTCTTTCATATTCATATCCGAATTGTTGGAATCCTACCCAACTACGAATGCCTCTGATAAACAGGCTGTGTTCTTTGGAGGCCAGAATTTCGTTGAGGACATTACGAGTAATCATCGAGAAGTCTCCACTGTCAAGCGGAATGGGCACTTGAGAAACTTTTTTTAGGAATCGGTAATAGATTTTATAGGCCAGTTTTTTCCAGACAATTTCTTTTCTTTTTTTTCTGACTCCGAATACAACATCATAGCCGTCAAGAATTTTATTTTTAAAGTTTTCGAGCAGTTCGGGTGGGTCTTGAAGGTCTCCATCTATCATGGCAATCAGGTCTCCGCTGGCATGAGTCAGACCTGCGAGAAATGCTGCCTGATGACCAAAATTTCTGGATAGAGAAACTACCTTCCACCTTGGATCTTTTCTGTGGCAATCAATTAATAAATCTATGGTTCTGTCTTTACTACCGTCATTCACGCAAATAATTTCAAAATCATCAATCCATTTAATCATTGCTGATGAAACGCGCTCATAAAGAACAGGAATAATTTCTTCTTCATTATAAACAGGAATAACCACGGAAATTTTCATTGGGAGATTTTTTTGTTTCTGATTTTTGAATGGCTGAGTTTTTCTCTGCCAGTAGAAGCTCTTATGAGCCTATCATTGATAGCTTTGCCTAAGCCTTCATCAGGAAAATCATCCGTAATAATGAATTTAATCTGAGGATTTTCGTCGAGCAATCTAATCCCTGCAAACAGATTCATAGCGGCTTCGTTCAGATCACGGTATCGGGAAAGCACCACCTGATTTTTTTCAGGGATGAATTTTACACCTGATCCAAAACCTATAAAACCTGTAGACTCCGGATCGCAGCGATAGGCTTTTTTTCTGCCCATAACAAGGGGTTTGGACGGTGCATAATGAGACTTGAGCATTCCCGGCGCCACTACTTGTTTCACCTGAGTTTGAACTTTCATTTTCAGGCAATCCTCAATGGCTTCCTGAGAAATTCCCCCTTGTCTGTAGATAACCAGTTCATGATCTTCTTCTCCCACAATAGTAGATTCAATTCCCACCCTACAGGGGCCACCTTCCAGAATACAGGGAATTTTGCCCTCGAGCTGATTGAGTACGTGTTGTGAGGTTGTTGGGCTCACATAACCAAAAGGGTTGGCACTAGGCGCAGCAAGAGGGTAGTTAAGTAATTTTAGAAGTTCACGTAATTGTTCATGTGCAGGAATTCTGATGGCCACTCTGGGCAAGCCGGAAGTCACGATATCGGGGATATATTTATTTTTTTCAAGCAACAGGGTGAGCGGACCCGGGCTGAAGGAATTCATCAGAAGTGTTGCCCATTTCGGGATTTCTTTCACATATTTTTGCACCTCCTCGACTGTGGCGCAGTGAACGATGAGTGGATCAAAGGCCGGGCGGCCTTTAATCAGGAATAACTGTAATACCGCTTCCGGATTGAGCGCATTTGCGGCAAGTCCGTAAACGGTCTCTGTTGGCACAGCCACGGGAAGCCCTCTGTCGAGGAAGTCCATGGCAATGGCCAGATTTCTTGTTAGGATGGTTTTAAAATTTCCTATGCCCAAGATTAGCTGAACTTCATTTCCGGGATTTCACCTTCTACAATCAATTTGCCCGCTGTGGCTTTGACGATATAATCGACTTCTACACCAGGTGCACGTTCTTTGAGCTCAAATCCCCGATCGGTGATATCCAGAACAGCAAGCTCTGTGACTACTTTTCTGACACAGCCGAGACCTGTAAGGGGAAGTGTGCAGTTGGGAAGAAGCTTGCTTTTACCGTCTTTGCTGACATGCTGCATGGCAACAATGATATTTTTTGCTGAGGCTACAAGATCCATAGCTCCGCCCATGCCTTTTACCATTTTGCCCGGTATTTTCCAGTTGGCAATGTCACCGCGCTCACTGACTTCCATTGCTCCGAGTATGGTGAGGTCAACCTTTTGAGCTCGTATCATGCCGAAACTCATTGCAGAGTCGAAAATTACTGCCCCGGGCAATAGGGTTACAGTTTGTTTTCCTGCATTGATGGTGTCTGCGTCTTCCTCTCCTTCAAAAGGGAAGGGGCCCATTCCGAGTATACCGTTCTCTGACTGTAATTCAACTTCCATTCCGGCAGGGATATAATTAGCCACTAAAGTTGGGATGCCGATTCCAAGATTAACGTACATGCCGCTTTTCACCTCCAGTGCTATACGGCGCGCTATGCCGGTTTTGTCGAGTGCCATGATAAATTTGATCTTTGCTCTACAGTGTTGATTTTCAAATGTAGGGTTTTTAATTAAAATTGCCTTACCCAAGGTTAAAGGCTTTCACGTTCAAATAGGCTAATAGAAGGAAGAATCGTCTCGTTTTTTCTTACCCAAGGTTAATTATCCGTTTATAAGCGTATATAAACGTTTCACACCCGACTAATTCAGGAGATCTGCCACACCTTTGTTTCACCATTCTGAAGGTGGCCGCCGAAAATGGTAGTTAATTTATTAAATCTAAATCAAATGAAATCACTTCGTAATTCCGTCAGACTGATGGGAAATCTGGGAATGAATCCAGAAATCAGAACAACTGCAAACAACAAAAAGGTGGCGAGTTTTTCGGTCGCTACTAATGAATCGTGGCGCGACCATGATGGGAATCAGGTTAAAGAAACCCAATGGCATCGTGTAGTTGCCTGGGGTAAACTTGCAGATCTTGCCGAGAAAATACTAAACAAAGGCACGCCGGTTGTACTGGAGGGCAGTATTAACAATCGTCAGTATCAAGATGCCAAGGGAGAAAAAAGGAACGTTACTGAAATCGTAGCCAGCGATTTTTTGATGGTTGGCACGAAAAAGGAATGATGAATCATTCCCTTTTTATACGCCCCTGCCCCGTAAGGCAGGGGCGTTTTTTTATTTATGGGAATGAAAGTAAAATTCAATCCTCGGTAACACGCTTCAAATTATCTTCAGGGACCCGGTCAATGAGGTAATTATAGGGATCAACCCCGGCTTTGAAGGGCTTCTCTTTGGTTTGAAAAACAACTTTATTTTCTTTCTGATTAATCTTGTAACGTTTATAAAAAAGTTTTTTTCCTAACTCATCATCATTTTCT
>JBEGML010000044.1:0-4871 GCA_041183145.1 Bacteroidota bacterium
CGATGGCACTTTCAACAGTTATCATATTTACAGCTCAGGCAGTCTGAATGGTCCTTATACTATTGTGGATAGCATATTCAACTACAATCAGACCACCTATCTGCACACAGGCGCAGGCGGCAACAATGCTTCAAAGTTTTATTTTATCAGAACACGTTCCGGTTGTTTCGGCAAGGTGCTTACTGAGGCATCTGATACCTTACAAAGTATTTTCGTTGATATTGGTCAAATAAATGGCATCAATTATACAGTAGACTGGAACGCTTTGTCTGTACCCAATCCATCCAGCGCAGGGCCTGACTATGAGGTCTTCAAACAGATTAACGGAGCCTTTCAGTCTTACTTACAGACAGGATCTCTCAGTATCAACGAATCGGTTAATTCGTGTATCAGTAACCAGGGCTACCGAATTGAGTTACCTGACGCCTCAGGCTGCAGAAGTGTTTCAAATGAGGTTAGTGAGACCATTAATCTTAATGAGGCGGTCCCCACACCGCAACTTGATTCAGTAAGTATCGATCCGGTTTCAGGGTTTGCAAATGCAGGATGGCAGAGCGGAGGTATTGATACCAGCCGGTATAGGGTTATTATCTTTCAATCGGTAAACGGAAGTTGGATTCCACTCGACACACTCGACTTTGGTGATAACGGATATTTTCTCAATCTGCTCTCACATGCATCAGACAGTGTGGAAACCTACGCCATTGCGTTGATAGACACTTGCGGAAATACCGGATTAATTTCACCCGCGCATACCACGATGAGTATTGCTCTTAGCGGAAGCAGCTGCTCAAATTCGGCCAATATTATCTGGAGTGATTACAACGGATTTAATGTTGGATCCTATGAAATATTTGCAAGCGAAAATGGTGGTCCCTTTTTACGGATTGCCTCTGCCCCACCCTCATCAAACGGATATTTATTTGAGGATTTGAATTCAGGAAGTAATTATTGTTTCAGGGTAACTGCAGTGTCGCAGAATGGCTTATTCACAAGCTCAAGCAAGGATTCCTGCTTTAGTGCCACCACCGTTGACGAGCCTGAATTCATATATCTGAATTATGCAAGTGTAGAGAATGACTACACCTCAAACCTTCGCGCCTATTACGATGCCGACTCAGATGCTATGGAATATATATTAACAAGGCGAGACATCAGTACCAATAACCTTGATAGCCTTGGTCCCTTCAGACTAAGCACTGCACTAAATTTTATTGAGCATACAGATCAGGGGATTCGCACTAACGTAACACCTTATCAATACCAATTATTTTTAAAAGATAGCTGCGGGAATTTTGTGGGGATGACCAATTTTGGAACCACTATTCACCTGAGGGGCGAGAGTGTTCCTGGATTTTACAACAAGCTTTTCTGGACAGCCTATGGCGATTGGTCGGGAGGTGTAACCAAATACAGAATATACAAATGCCCGGATCAGGAATGCAGTGAGATGATTTTTGAGACCGAAACCGATTCTGCGACTTTCCGTTATCTTGAAGATGTAATTGATACCCTGCCCCGGAATGGGGTAATATGTTACCGTATCGAGGCAGTAGAGGGACCGGGAAACATTTATTTCTTCAGTGAGCGCAGTCTCTCAAATGTGGTTTGTCTGGAGCACCGGCCTGTAATTTTTATTCCCAATGCCTTTGCCCCACTTGGAGGAGTATCGGGTGAATTCAGACCACGTGGGGTCTTTGCGCCATTCGCAAGTTCTTATCTGTTCAGAGTTTATAACCGTTGGGGAGAAATTATTTTTGAGACCAGTGACACGGAAAAAGGATGGGATGGCACCTATATGGGAGTCAAGGTAGCTTCAGGTGCCTATGTTTATCAGATCATTATAGATACTTTCACAGGAGATCGTATTGACAAGGCCGGATCGGTAACGGTATACTACTAGTTTCTGAAAAACAGCCAATGCCATACCGGCAATTGAACCTCTTAATACTTTAGTTTACTCAATTAACACTTTTTATTGAGGAATCAATGAGCCTCTTTCAGGTATTGCTTAAAGACCTTTTTGAATTTATCAAGCTTCGGAGCGATAATGTAGGAGCAATAGGGCTGTTCTGTGTTTTGATTGTAGTAATTCTGGTGGTAATCTTCAGCGGGGTAGAATATAGAAAAAGGAGAAATTTCAGTAACAATGGGTTTATCAAAAGCAGCACTTTTATTCAAGTCATCACGAAATTTATGAGCCAGCATTTTCTGGTTTTCATCATGATAGAAAATGGCAGATCTGTATTGAGTTCCGACATCATTGCCCTGTCGGTTTAGGGTGGTAGGGTCATGAGTTTGCCAAAAAACAGAAAGCAGAGTCTCAACGCTTACCTGTTTGGGATTAAAAACAATGAGGCATACTTCTGCGTGCCCGGTTGTGCCTTCACAAACCTCACGGTAGGCAGGATTTTTAACATGTCCGCCGCAGTAGCCGGATTTCACGCTTATTACACCATTTACACGCTGAAAAACGGCTTCTACACACCAGAAGCAACCGGCACCAAAGGTGATGGTATCTGTTTCAGAACTATCCTGGGAGAGTTTTTTTGCATCCTCTGTTTGATTTAAAGTCATGTTAGTTTCATTTTTGGGTTGATGTCGTCCACTGCAGGATAGCAGATAAAACAAAGGGATGAAAAGAGAAAAAAGTTTAATTTTCATAAGACAGAGAAGCCTGACCACTTTCAAGATCTTTAAGGTGATTATCAAGCTCCAGAAGAGTTGCTATAGCAATCTGGCTATAATTCTGGGAAGCATTTTGAAAGCCCCCGGCTCTGGTATGCCAGAGTTTTTTTATTAATTCCATATTTCCCGTTTCAGGTTGAATCAGAGACAATGCGCGTGAAACGTTACCTGCGCCGGCATGGTAGATGTGCAAAACCAAAAGACGGTACCACAGGTCGGTTGGGCATACCGCAATATTGTAAGTGCCGAGCATCTTATTTGCGTAGGGTATGCAGACACGATTGATTAGACGTGTTGCTGCAATGGCAGACTTTTCAAGATCGGCCCGTTCATCAATCCTGGAATTTACTTTTAGACCGAATTGTTTCCCGACAGATTTCATCAGCTGAAACGGGCCATAAGCCCCGACTGTTGATTTTTGCAGACGACCGGGGCTTTCGATTAGAAGGATAGCTTGAGCGTAGAAGGGGTCAGTATTTTGCTCACCGAAAATTTGAACTGCCCGGTTAATTTGCGGAACCACGGCTTTCACGTTGTAGAAATAATTACGACCACGCATGTAGCTCACCTTTTCATCATCAACAGTCAATCTGCTGCGCATACTATCGAGTGCGCAATTTTTCATTTCAGGATTAAGAGAGTCCCAATTGTCGGCTAATCTTACCGAAAGTATATTTCTGGAGGGAAATCCGTAAAAAATAAGGGTGTCTTTGCCGGTGTTCACCAGGGTTCGCCAAAAAATTGTTTTGGTGAGTGTGTCAAGTCCTTCCTGATATAATTCCGGGCATTCTACGAAATGCAGGGTGGCGGAAGAACCCGGAAGAAGGCATTTTCTGAGGCCGTATGCTCCGGGTGCTTCAGAAACAGGAAAAACAGAAACCGGGTTTCCGAGGGGAAATGCCCCGCAGGTGAGCATAAGCAAAATAAGGAGAAAGGTAAAAGCGAACTTCATGTTTGTTTAACGCTTAAAAGTAGGAATTAGATACTCAGGAATCAGATTTTTTAGGCTTATTTATCAACCCTGAAAAGTGAAAAACGGGAAAGGAAGGAGATGGCAAAAAAACTCAGTTTTTAGATTAACTTCGCAGCCCCCTAAGGAAAAAATATGAAGCATATCGCCGTCATTGGAAGCGGAACCATGGGAAATGGAATTGCCCACGTTTTTGCACAATCAGGATTCCGTGTGAACATGGTAGATTTATCTGCTGAACAACTCGAGAAAGCTAAAGCTACCATCACCTCAAACCTTGACCGAATGGTTAAGAAAGGTTTGATAGACGAGACTGCAAAAAAAAACACGCTCAATAACCTTAAAACGTGCAGCAACCTGCCTCAGGCGGTGAAAGACGCTGATCTGGTAATTGAAGCCGCCACAGAAAATCCGGTAACCAAGAAAAAGATTTTTGAAGAATTAGACCATCTTACGAGAGAATCCTGTATACTGGCAACCAACACTTCATCTATTTCTATTACGGAGATCGCATCAGCAACAAGAAATCCAGGCAAGGTAATTGGCATGCACTTTATGAACCCAGTTCCGGTGATGAAACTGGTAGAAGTAATCAGAGGTTATGCCACCACCCGCGAGGTCACGGAAACCATTATGGATTTATCCAGAAAATTGGGTAAGATACCTGTTGAGGTGAACGATTTCCCGGGCTTCATTTCAAATCGTATTCTTCAGCCAATGATCAACGAGGCCATCATAGCGCTGCATGAAGGTGTTGCAGGAGTTGAAGAAATTGACCAGGTTATGAAACTTGGTATGGCCCACCCGATGGGTCCTCTGCAGCTGGCGGATTTTATCGGACTTGATGTTTGTCTGAACATCATGCGTGTGATGTATGAAGGCTTCGCCAATCCAAAATATGCTCCCTGCCCTCTTCTGGTAAATATGGTCACTGCAGGAAAAAAAGGTGTAAAGTCCGGGGAAGGGTTTTACACATACACCGCAGGGTCTAAGGAACTTGTTGTAGCGCCCTATTTCAGGAAGGCGCAACAGGTGAATGCCTGATCTGTTTTCCTTGGATTAAGACTATCTTTGAGAGATGGAGGACGTGATAAGACTATTGCCCGATACTGTTGCCAATCAGATAGCAGCGGGAGAAGTGGTTCAACGTCCTGCCTCTGTTGTGAAGGAGTTAATGGAAAACTCCGTGGATGCCGGAGCTTCAAAGATTCAG
>JBEGML010000045.1:0-3884 GCA_041183145.1 Bacteroidota bacterium
CTACTAAGGCCACCGTATTCAAAGGAGAACAATTATTCAATTTAAAATATTCAGGGAAAAGTGGTTGTGTGGATTCTTCAAAATATTTGTCTGTACATGGCGGTTTAACCTCTGGTTTTAACATTGCCGGAAAAACTCGATGCCCCAGAGATACTTACGCACTTGTAAATAACTCAAGTATTATTGCAACGCGATTTAAGTGGATTGGAAGCGATGTTGGAATGAAATTCATTCCTTCTGATACGGTAAAAGAACCTAGAATAATTTTTCCCAGGTCAGGCCTGTTCAGGACAACGCTCATAATATCTAAAGGGTTTGAGTGTTCGGACACATTTACCGTGGCAACAAGAATAGACTCTATTAAAGCCAATTTCTATAGTTATGACACCTTGAAATTTTGTGCACCAAAGCTGGTAGAACTATTTAATACCAGTTGGCGTGCAGCGAAAAGTTACTGGACATTTGGGTATGATTCCTCCATTAATCTTTCTTTAAAAAATAATACAGTTCAAAAGGTTTTTAATTTCAATAATCCGACAGGTATAGATGTTAAACTGGTTGCAGAATCTGAGAATGGATGCCGGGATTCTCTGGTAAGATTGAAATATGTTAGAGTGGTTGGGCCCGTTGTTAACCTTAAATTGGAGAATGTCAAAGGCTGTGAGCCACTCACAGTGAAATTTTTAAACAATAGCTCCTTCTACAACAAATATTATCTCGATTACGGAAATGGAACAGTCAGGGATTCCGCCGGATTAGGTGTGCATACTTATATGGTATTCAATAAGGTTTTACCCTACCAGGCATATTATCCATCCATAGCGTTGTATGATTCTCTTGGTTGTTTTGTTTATGCCAAATCACAGGACTCAGTTGTGGTCATATCCGGCGCAGATGCTTCATTTACCTTAGACAAAACACAATTATGTGTTCCCGAAATATCTAAGTTCACCAACAAATCACAATTCTGGAAAAATCTATATTGGGATTTTGATTCAGACGGAGTGGTGGATCAAACAAGTACTGATGTGCAGTGGCAATATTCACCCGGGTCTTGGAGGCCCAGGCTGGTCGCTGAAAATGAAAACGGGTGCAGGGATACTTTTCAATTCCCTACGGTAATTAGAGTTTTTAAAGGTCCTGATGTGGGAATTCGAGTTTCTGATGATACGGTTTGTTTCAAAGATCCTATTTCATACATCGCTGTTATTCAGGGAAATACCGGTATAAAAAAGTATCAATGGGATTTTGGCGATGAAACATCCTTGTCAGATTTTAGTGTAAAGCCAACAGGTCAATGGGCCTATCAAACTGCCTATCAAAAGCTTGTAACTCTTAACGTAACAGACAGCAACAATTGTTATGCTTCTAGCATAAAGTCTGTCTATATAAACGATACGATTCCTCCGATAAACCCTGGAATATCATATGTTAGTGTGCTGCCTGACAACAAGCAGGTGGAAATTTTCTGGAGGCCTTACAAGGATAGGGATTTTTACCGCTATCACCTGAATCAGGACAGCGCGGGGTACTTCAGACGTGCTTCCATGAATGGTTTCCGGGATACTTTTTACAAGTTGTTCCGCGGGGATTCCTTATCAGCACAGAGTGTTTGCTATGCGGTTCAGGTGGAAGACAGTTGCAATGTCAGAAGTAGTTTCGGAATTTCTCACTGCACGATTAAAGCTTCAGTGGCAAGGCCCGCAGGAATTCCTTACGCCCTTGAACTCAAATGGACACCGTACAAAGGATGGGATGATCTTCAATACTATGAGATTTATCGTTCAAAGAACAACGGGTCTTTCCAATTGCACAGGCAAACCAAAGCATGGGAACTGAGCAACACAGATACTTTACTTTGTGATGATGATTACTGTTATTATGTAGTTGCGGTAAGTAAAAGTGGATTGCGTTCCCGAAGCAATAGTACCTGTGGCCGACCCTTGTATTTTTTGCCGTTTTCGCAAGTACCGCTTCAGTTAGCTACTGTAGAACAATCATCCTATGTTACTCTTGAGTGGGAACATGGGCCAGAGTATTATTCCGGAATTACCTATCTGGTAACCAGGCAACAGGCCAGCTCCTGGATGCCAATTGGCGCAACAAGGCAAAAATATTTTGAAGATTATGCAGCTCCTGTGAACCGCGAAGCAATTCGTTATTCCGTGGGTTACAAAGACCATTGTGGTGCAGTTTCTGCGCTGGGGCCTCATGCAACTACCATATTCGCCAGTGGTGTCATGCAAGGAGATGCGGCTCAGATAAGCTGGACTCCATACGAAAATTGGCCAGAAGGAATTTCAGAGTATCTGGTACAACGCAGAGACATACATGGTAGTTTTCAAACCCTCATCAGCCTGCCATCAAATACGCTAAACTGGAAAGACGAGCAGACGCTGATGGTAGGTAACGATACCCTTCGATACAGGATTTTGGCTGTTCGAGCTTCCGGAAGGGCTGATACTTCCGCGAGTAACTATGTAAACCTGATTCCTCATTCCAGAATGTTTGTTCCCAATGCTTTTACGCCCAATGGGGATGGAGTAAATGACAGGTTTTTTGCCAGTTCACTTTTCATTGTAAAAGAACAACTGAATCCGGCAAAGCAGTTTCAAATGCAAATCTATTCCCGCTGGGGTGAATTGATCTTTGAGGGAAGCGGGCCTGATGATGCCTGGGATGGAACGTATCAGGGCAAACCTTGTTCGGAAGGCATTTATGTTTTTCAGATCAGAGGTACCGGCTACGATGGAAAACTGTTTGTATTCCGGGATAACCTGTCCTTGATGCGCTGATACATTCGCTATTTTTGCACCTATGTTTGAAAATCTGTCATCAAGATTAGAAGGAGCTTTTAAGAAACTAAAAGGTCAGGGAAGAATCACCGAGATTAATGTTGCAGAAACGGTGAAGGAAATTCGTCGCGCGCTTGTAGATGCCGACGTAAACTATAAAGTAGCGAAAGAATTTACAGATAGGGTAAAGGATAAAGCCATTGGTCAAAAGGTGTTGCAGGCAGTTTCGCCTGGGCAGCTTATGGTGAAGGTGGTACATGACGAGCTTGTTGAACTTTTCGGTGGGGAACGCAGTGATATTCGTTTCAGTGGAAATCCGGCGGTGATTTTGATTGCCGGCCTGCAGGGTTCGGGTAAAACCACTTTTTCTGCCAAGCTGGCAAAATACCTCAAGAGCAAAGGAAAGAATCCGATGCTTGCAGCCTGCGACGTGTATCGTCCTGCAGCCATGGAGCAGCTTAGACTTTTGGGTGTTCAGGCAGAGGTTCCTGTTTTTATTCGTGAAGAGAGTAAGGACCCTGTGGATATTGCCAATCAGGCGGTGAAGTTTGCCAAAAACAACAACCATAATGTGCTGATTGTAGATACCGCTGGCCGCATGGCCGTGGATGAAACCATGATGCAGGAGGTTGAGCAATTGAAAAAGGCGCTTGGCCCCTCGGAAATTCTGTTTGTGGTGGATGCCATGACCGGTCAGGATGCCGTGAATACCGCCCGGATTTTCAATGAACGTCTGGACTTCAGTGGTGTGGTTTTATCTAAGATGGACGGCGATACCCGTGGAGGTGCTGCTTTATCCATCAAAAGTGTTGTTCAGAAGCCGATAAAGTTCATAAGTCAAGGTGAAAAACTGGATGCCCTCGACGCGTTTTACCCTGAGCGCATGGCCGGTAGAATTCTGGGTATGGGCGATATTGTGTCGCTCGTTGAAAAGGCGCAGGATGCATTTGACCAGGAAGAGGCGGAGCGACTTCAGAAGAAAATCAATAAGAACAATTTTGATTTTGACGATTTCCTGACACAGTTGCAGCAAATCAAAAAGATGGGGAATTTGAAAGACATCATGGCGATGTTACCTGGGGTAGGAAG
>JBEGML010000046.1:0-2639 GCA_041183145.1 Bacteroidota bacterium
GTGAGCTTCGGTGTCATGTACAACCTTAGCTCCTTGGGCAAGAAAAAAGAAAATAAGGAATAAATCAGCTGAATTTTTTCGGGTTCAGAGCGCTGAATACCCTGATTTTTCTCAGGTAGGCCTCGGCCACGAGGCTGCCATCATAAACTCCTGTAAGATGTTCCCGGTGTTTACCGCGGAACATCTTTCTTTTTACACGAAGCCGAGGTACTGAAGCGTAAAACGAAAAATGTGCTTTTACCACGGCCAGGCAATGAGCGGGCTTGCCCTGAAACAGGAAATATACTCCCGCAATACCATCAAGGACGAGTCGAAAAGGTATCACCTTCAGAAGATGTTTCAGAGGTAGATTTTTCGATAGCATCATGAGATTATTTCTGAAATTCAGGTAGGTTTTTTTGGGGTTTAGTGAAGAGAGAGTTCCACCACCTAGATGCAGGACGCTTGATTGAGGACACAGTTGCACTGAATAACCGAGATTTTTCATTCTCCAACAGAGATCAATCTCTTCCATATGGGCAAAGAATTCCTCGTCAAATCCTCCTGCCGCATCAAAGGCAGATTTCTTTATTGCCATACAGGCTCCTGAAGCCCAGAAAATTTCTCGGGCATCTGTATATTGTCCATGATCTTTTTCCAGGTGCTGGAAGATGCGCCCCCGGCAGAATGGATAGCCATATTTGTCGATAAAGCCTCCTGCGGCTCCGGCATATTCAAAACTCTCAGGTTCGTCAAATGCATGAATGATGGGTTGAGCAGCGGCCGTCGAGGGTTCTGATAAGGCATCAAGCAGCGGGGACAACCAACCCGGCCCCACCATCACATCAGAGTTCAATAATATCCAGTGTGAATGTGTAAGAGATTGCAATCCTTTGTTATAGCCACCTGCAAAACCATAATTATGGGTGTTTTGCACCAGCCTTACCGTGGGAAATTCCTGAAGAATTAACGCTACACTTTCATCGTGGCTGTTGTTGTCGATTACCACCACATCTGCTAATGCAGTGGGGGTGTTTTTCACAACAGATGGAAGGAAAAGTCTTAGGTGGTGCACACCGTTCCAGTTCAGAATGACAACGGCGGCTTTATTTTCCTGATTCAATCAGCGGCTCATGTTTATGGCGTCATCAAGGTTGGAGCCCCAGTGAGAATTGGCCCTGTTGATGTCGAGATCGTTGAATGCATTATTGCGCTTCTGGAGGCGGGTTTGCCAGTTATCGTCACGTAATTCCCCAATGGCGTCAGAGTGCAGAAGGAAGTAATCGTTGGTAACGAGATCCGGGTTGTAAAAGACAAATTTACGGTTGTTTCTCTGAACAGTGTTCGGTCCATTGTTGATGGTGTAATACTGCCAAATCTCGTAAGGAAACATGCTGGGTTCACGGTCGTAGGTCAGACGCTGTGAAGGTTTGCCATATTGCAGGTAAACGCGACCCCGATCGGTGATGTAACCCTTTTTGATATTGGTTTTGAAAACAGCATTAACATAGTCGACTTCCTTTTTGTATGCCTTCCATTTCGCCTCCGGATTTGCGGCATCGCGCTTTGACCAGAAATTAAAGAAGTATAATTTGAGGGTTCTCTCATCACCCGATTTGATGGCATTGGAGGCGAAAGTTATCTCCATCTGGGAAGAGATAGGACGGAGGGAATTAATATAGTCTGTTAGTGTATCCATGGAATGGATTCTATCAACAAAACTGTTTACTAAACTAGTGCTGTCGTTAGCAGCTGCCGTTTCTGGGATGAAGCTGCTGTTTTTCCTTTGGAAGAAAATTTTCTGGTCGGCCAGAAGGAGGTTTTCCTTATTACGTGCCTCAACAACCAGGTTATAGTTGCCGGTTGGGAGTTGTTTCAGTGGGAACGAAGCAAACCATGGAATGATGGAAGCTGCGCTCTGTCTGGAAAATCGAAAGAAGCCCGGCATGCGGAAACCGTTCTCAAAGGATTCGATGAAGGCGTTGAGAACAAAATTTTCACCCGGACCGATAGTAGGGGAGACGTTGTAGAGCTCGGCGTAGAAGTTGATTTCGTTGATATTGTCGCGGTACAAATTACTCACCATAGGAACCAGATCTATTCCACTTTTGCTCAGAATATTTCTTTCTGTTGTTTTGGTATAGGATTCCACTAGTTCAACAGATGAGAACGAGGGTTTGTCTTTGGGGAAACTGAGGGTAACCTCTTCCACGTGGTTAAGACTCTTGCCGCTGAGATTTGCGTCAGAAATTTTCAGACTTATTCGGTAATTTCCCTCCGGTATAAGAAAACGTTGTACGTCAATGAAATTGGGTTCTGTGGAGTTGGTATCAGAAACTTCGGGGCTTAGGAGGTTGTAATTGCGTTTTACTATAATCGAATCTTTGATGGAGAGGCTGAGTTCTACATCTATTTTGCTTTGGAATTTGCCATTTTCATTGGGTAGGAAGAGGCATGAGTTGCCTATGACATTCAGATAGGTTTCGAGGTAGGGGCCGGATTCTTTTGTTGTGAAGGAGCCTGAATAGAACAGGGCAGTGAGCTTTTTGGCATGTCCGGGGAGTGCAAAAAAGCACAAAAGGAGCAGGGATATCAGGGCACGGGGAAACATACAGCGCGATTTTATATAAAATTACAGACAAATGAGTCAATAACAATGT
>JBEGML010000047.1:0-3126 GCA_041183145.1 Bacteroidota bacterium
TTTTTTATCAGCCACCGCTGGCAAAGAATTTAGCAACAGCAAATCTCTGCTTCCCCTAATTTCTGAAAAAGCCCTGAGATACGATCTTACTGTGCCTTTCGCCCGCTATGTGGTAATGAACCGTCATCTCATTACCTTCCCTTTCAGAAGATTTCAGATTCAACCTGTATGGCGTGCCGACCGCCCTCAAAAAGGCCGATACCGTGAATTCTATCAGTGTGATGCTGATATAATTGGTACTGATGCTCTGCTTTCTGAGGCTGATCTCATCATGCTCGCCGATGAAGTGTTCTCTAATCTGGGTCTGCGTGTTTGCATGAAGCTCAATAACAGAAAAATATTGTCTGGCTTACTCGAATATCACGGTCTAGGCGATAAACTTACTTCCGTCTGTGTGGCTGTCGATAAACTCGATAAAATAGGAGAGGAGGCTGTTCTGCTGGAGATACAAAACCGAATCAATGAAGCTAAGGCTGTAGCTCTGGTTAAAGGTATCCTGCAACTCGCTTCTTCGCCTTCTTTCAACGATGATTATGTAGCAAGGCTCTATGCTTTGGCTGGCGCTCATCCGCTGCTTGATGATGGTGTGAAAGAAATGAAGGCCATCTTCAGTTACGCGCAGGCTTCCGACCTCAGATTATTGCGGATTGAGTTTGATCCAACCCTTGCCCGCGGACTGAACTACTATACCGGTGCCATTCTGGAAATCAAATGCGATGAACCTGACTATAGTTACAGCGGTAGCATCGGTGGAGGCGGTCGTTATGATGACCTTACTGGTATCTTCGGTGTAAATGGACTCTCGGGTGTTGGCCTGTCTTTTGGCGCCGACAGAATTTATGATGTGATGACGGAACGTTCTTTGTTTCCTGAAGACCTCGATTCGGTGACTACTGCTCTCATTGTCAATTTCGGCAAAGCCACTGAGAACGAATGTCTTCGCCTCCTGGTTAACCTACGCAGAAACGGTATCTCATCAGAATACTATCCCGAAAATGCAAAAATGAAAAAGCAATTCGGCTATGCCGATACGCTGAAAATCCCCTTCGTTCTGATTGTCGGTGAAGATGAACTCAAGAGCGAAATGGTCACCATCAAAAATATGCTGACCGGAGAACAACGTTCCGTAAAAAATACCGAAGCACATAATACGCTTCAAAACTGGCTATGAGCAAAACGCACTTTACCATAAACAACGAGGATATCAGCCTCCTCAGCCTTGAGCCTTTGCTCGAAAATGATTTTGATGTTACGCTGAGTCCTGAATCCAACCGCGAAATGCAGCTGGGCAGAGATTTTCTCGATGCCTATCTCAGTGGAAATGATAAAGTGGTATATGGCATAAACACCGGCTTCGGTTCTCTGTGCAATACGCGAATTTCAAAATCTGAACTCCAAAAACTGCAGGAAAACCTGGTAATGTCTCATGCCTGTGGCATGGGTGAGCATGTGCCGCATAGCATCACACGTCTGATGTTGTTCCTTAAGGCAAAAGGCCTAAGCAAAAAATTCTCAGGCGCGAATCCCTCCACCGTGCAACGCCTCATAGATCACCTGAACGCAAACCTTCTCCCCGAGGTTTTTACCCAGGGCTCACTCGGCGCCTCAGGTGATCTGGCTCCCTTGGCTCACCTCTCTCTGCCTCTAATCGGAAAGGGTAAATTGCTCCTTAAGGGTATTTACCAGTCTACGGAAGATGTGCTGCCCCATGCCGGCTGGGTTAAATTATCTCTTAAAAGCAAGGAAGGCCTTGCTCTGCTGAATGGCACTCAGTTTATGACCTCTTACGGAACCTGGTGCCTGATTAAAGCCAAATCCTTGCTTGATTGGGCCGATGTGATTTCTGCTATCTCCCTCGAAGCTTTTGATGGCAGGTACGAACCCTTCGATGATCTGCTCCATGCTGTAAGGCCTCATCCCGGCCAAAGGGCAACAGCAGCAAGAATCCGGGAGATTCTGCACGGAAGTGAAATTGGGAAAAAAGAAAAAACTGCAGTGCAGGATCCCTACTCTTTCCGCTGCATCCCCCAGGTTCACGGCGCCTCGAAAGATGTGTTTGAAT
Source organism: Bacteroidota bacterium (assembly GCA_041183145.1). Lineage (GTDB taxonomy): Bacteria > Bacteroidota > Bacteroidia > UBA4408 > UBA4408 > JBEGML01. The sequence goes on from JBEGML010000047.1 coordinate 2,063, forward strand.
ACGTTCTGGGGGTTTTCAATCGAGAGATTAATTCTGTTACCGATAACCCTATCCTCTTCCCCGAAGAAGAAAAAATTCTCTCCGGCGGAAATTTCCACGGTCAGCCTCTGGCTATTTCTCTCGATATGCTGGCCATCGCCATGGCCGAAATCGCAAATATCAGCGAAAGAAGAACCTTTCAACTTATCTCAGGCTCCAGAGGCTTGCCGCATTTTCTGGTAAAGGAGGCCGGCTTGAACTCCGGCTTCATGATTCCGCAATACACTGCCGCCTCTATCGTTGCGCTTAACAAGATTCTTTGCCACCCGGCTTCGGTTGATTCTATTGTTTCTTCAAACGGTCAGGAAGACCATATAAGCAATGGTGCCAATGCCGCATTCAAATGCTACCGAATAATCAAAAATGTGGAACGTGTACTTGCCATTGAACTCATGAATGCAGTGCAGGCTCTCGATCTCAGAGAGAACTGGAAAAGCTCTGCCGCTATTGAAAAAATACGTGCCGCCTACCGTCGTGAAGTGCCATACCTCACCGCCGACCGTGAACTCGAACCCGATCTGGCTGCTTCGATGGAGTTTATTGAGGTAAACAAGGTTTCAACCCTGGTCTCATCGTAAGGACATTTAAAAACAAAAAACCCGGATCTCTCCGGGCTTTTTTATTCTAATAAAATCTGAATAAATCAGTTGGTGATCATCACAGGCATCACCAGCATCAAAATTTCTTCACCCTCCGGATCATTGTCAACCGGCGTCAAAATTCCGGCTCTGTTGGGTGCTGAAAGCATGAACATCACGTTCTCGCCCTCAAGATTATTGAGCATTTCAATGAGGAACCGGGCATTGAAGCCTATTTCCATATCCTCACCCTCGTATTGACAGGTGTGTCGCTCCGTAGCTGCGTTATTGTAATCAAAATCTTCAGCCGAAATCGTCAGATCACTGCCGCTGATTTTTAACCTCACCTGATGGGTCGTCTTGTTCGAAAAGATGCTAACCCTGCGGCAGGCTGCAAGAAGCCCAAGCCTGTCTACAACAAGTTTATTTGGATTATTCGTAGGAATT
>JBEGML010000048.1:0-2899 GCA_041183145.1 Bacteroidota bacterium
GTATTACTCAATACAGGAGCAAAAAGGTGAGATATCAGTACAAACTGGAAGGGATTGACAAGAACTGGAGTATTCCCAGCTATAGTGCCGAGGCATCATTTGGTAATATTCCGCCAGGAGAATACGTGTTGTTGTTGCAGGCTATCAGCAGTGCGGGAATTTCCAGCGGGATATACCGTTATTCCTTTACTATCAGGCCACCTTGGTGGCAGACCACTTGGGCATACTCACTTTATTTGCTTGGCTTCACTTTCTCTTTGTTTTCCTTTATCAGACTTCGTACCGCCAATTTAAGAACCCGGCAAAAACAGCTTGAGGCAAAAATAGAAGATGCCACGCGTGTTATCAGGAAGCAAAAAGATGAAGTGGAGAAGCAAAGAGATCAGATCAATGAGGCAAAAAAGCGAAGCGATGAGTTACTGGAGAATATTCTACCTGCTGATATTGCCGCAGAATTAAAAGCGAAGGGTGTTGTAAAACCTGTTTTTCGCGAAGGTGTTAGTGTACTTTTTACTGATTTTGTCGGCTTTACTGGTTTGGCCGAAAAAATGTCGCCTGAAGATCTGGTATCTCTAATCAATCGTTATTTTACCGGTTTCGATGAAATTGTAAGTCGTTTCGGTGTCGAGAAAATTAAAACAATCGGTGATTCCTATATGCTGGTTGCCGGGGTACCAAATGCTGTTGAGCACCACGCTGCACTGGCTGCTGAAACGGGCCTTGCCATGCTTAGCTTCGTTCGAAACCTTAATCAGGAATTAAAAGACTCGGGGTTCCCCCTGCTTGAGCTCAGGATGGGAATACATTCCGGACCTGCTGTTGCGGGTATTGTCGGACTTAAGAAGTTTCAGTATGATATTTGGGGTGACACGGTGAATACTGCCAGCAGAATGGAAAGTTATGGCGAAGCAGGTAGAATAAATATCAGTGAGCAAACCTTCGATCTTCTTAAGAATCAAATTCCCTGCGAATACCGCGGAGAGATGGAAGTAAAAGGAAAAGGCAAAGTGAAAATGTATTTTATACGATCACCGAAACAGTATTAAAAATTTAGCTGAGTCTAAATAGACCGAGATGAAACTGTTTAGTTTCCTTATCAACAGATGTTCCGTTTACTCCAAATCACCCACGCTGATGAGGTCTTCAATGTCTTTGTACTGAAGTCCTATATTGCCTTTTGATCCTTGATTCGCAGGAATCTGTCCATTCGGTAGTAAAACATTGTTGTCATCATGTCCAAAGGAGTTATTCATGTCAATCACATCATACATCTGGCTATTTCCTCCGCTATTCCTTGTTCTTCCGATATACCACACAAGTCCAAGGTTTAGGTAAGGTGAATTTTCCAGCCTGAAACGGCTGAATTCATAGTTTACACCGCGCAATCCGAAACTGTTTATTTTTTCAGCTCTTGTAATGGTACCCTTTGCCAATCCACTTCCCGCATAAACAACTAAATTCCGGAAAGGAAGTAGCGTAACCTGCAAACCGCTGATAACATCACGAGTTCCCAGATAAACAGTGTTGCCTTTGTATGTGTATTGGGAATCATCATTCCTGAACGCATAAAGCGTGCCCACCGGCCTGGAAACAAGACTGAGGGTAAGTAAACGACTGACAGGATAATTCACACTGATATTCCTGGGAAATTGAATGTTGAAATTCAATTTGTTGAGGCGTCCGAATCTGAGGCCAATTAGCGGCAGGGTGCTGCGCCGTCCGAAAATATAAGTTCTCCATAAACCTAATCTAAAACTGAATTTTTCACTGACTGTTCGGTTGTAAACCAACATAGTGGCCATGCGTCTTGAGGCATTAAAACTGCTGTATCGATCCCTTGCAGAGTATGGATTTATGCTCACAAAAAAGGAATTGCCCCGGCCATCATTATGAATCATTCTCAGTCCAAGATTTCTTCTTATCAGGTTTCTGGGTTCAGGAACAAATGCAGAAGAAAAACGATTCCATGAATAACTTCCATTGAAAAGGAGGTGTGTTGTTCTTAGTCTTTTCCCATTTTCTACCCATTTGGATTTTGTAAATAAGGGCACGCAGGCTCCAACTGTTAAATCTGAGTATTGGAGAAAATCTGTATCGGTGTCTTTTATTTTCCGTTCCGGGAAAAAAGTGTACTGGCTGTAAACTGATGATTTTATGTAATGCAGCGGACGCGTAGTGTCAGATTGCTCATTAGCGGACACGTAGTGAGAATTACAAAAAAGAAAAAAGATTCCCGGCAGAAGCAGGAGGGAGTTGCAGCGAGAAATCATTGTCCTTTATCTTTGATTTGCTTTAATAATTCTTTTTTGAATTCGTCTTCTGCACTGAGCAACATGGCTACCTTATTTACCGGTAAAACTTGTCGAAAACGCGAGAAATAACTTTTTTGTAATTCAAGTTCTTTCTGTCTGAAACCAAGCTCTGCATCTATAAATCCCGCAGCTTCCTGCTCAGTGAGTTGCTCCAGCCTTCCCTTATAAATTTTCATTTCGCGTCTTCTGGATGACCTCAAAACCTCAAGTTTGTCTTGATATTCATTAAACACCGGCCAAAAGCTTTGGGCTTCTTTTGTGTTTAGATCCAATCGCTTTGTAATGAAAGCAACTCGCATAGCCTCAATTCTTTCACGCTTCTCTGCACCACCCGGCTGCGCCTGAACTATGGACACTGCAAGGAAAATAGTGCTTATTAATATTAGTTTTCTCATGTTGATTTTTTACAATTCAGTTGCCAATGTGTTTACGTCTATTTGATTTTCAATCAGATAATCGCTGATGGCTTCCCGGTTATCAATGGGTTCTGCAGAAACAAGAGCATGTTCAAGCAGGAAATTTTCATCTGCACTCTCAAGCAGAATGCTCTCTGCATCTTCAACATTGATTTGTTTCAAGTTTAAGGC
>JBEGML010000049.1:0-2919 GCA_041183145.1 Bacteroidota bacterium
GTCCTTGCTCATCATATCGATAATTAATTCTGACCCTCATTCCTGTGGCTACAAAAAAATACTCCTCAGAAAAAGGCTTTCCGTTTCTGAAGTATTCAAAACCTTCTTTATACAAAACCCCATTATCATTTTTAAACTTCTTCTTTACATGTCCTTCTATAGTTAACTCATACTCCATAGTTTCAAGAGCGTGTACGTACTGATTCATGGGTTTGAAGTAGCGTGGATTATCCCCTTCTCCGGTTTCAGAGCAATTTACATATCTGCTTGGCCTGTGAAGACTGTCATATCGAATATAGGTTGATTCAAACCGTCCCCGCTCAAACTTGCGTTTCACCAGAAGAGTACTGTCGCGAGTTCGATACCAGGTAGTGAGTATAGTGTCGGTAACATCAGGACTCGTAAGCTCTGCCATCCAAACGGGTAATCCTTTGGTATCATATTGCAGAATAAATTGTCGTCCGGTTTTGTGTATTCGATTGTTATCCGATTTAATGGCCTCATCAATAATTATACGCTTTATTTTTTTTGAATAGATGTCGGTTCTTGTTAAAACCTTCGACAATGATTCCTCTACATTTCCTGAATGAAAACTGCTCTGGGCAATTGCCATTTCAGCTAGAACAAAAAACACAAATAGCAATCTCATGATTGAATCGTTTCAAGAACATCTTCAGCAGTTTGCAAAGGCAATGAGCAACCATATTCGGAACACACATAATAGCCTGAGTCCTTTCCTTTAAAAAATTCCAATGAAGATTTACCTGCAGCTGTGTATAGGTATAACCTATCCGGATGGTAGCCTTTTCGGAATACCGATAAGGAAGACGAAGATTCTCCGGATAGTCCGATCTGAAAAAACGGGAATGCCATACGCAAGGCCATCATTCCCCAGCGTGAAAATCCGGAACCGTAAGACTCCATCCCTCCTGAAACCTCCTGCAACATTCGCTGTGCTTTTTGCTCCCAAACAGGCTTAGACAGCAACATTGAAGCTTCATGAAGTACAAATGCCATCATACTGTTTGAAGCCGGTGTCACATTGTCGTGAACCTCTTTTTTACGCGCAACAAGTCTTCCGGAATTTGATGCGGAAAAGAAAAACAATTCATCTGTGGAATCAGCAAACAATTCCCGGGCTTTATTCAAACATTTTGAAGAAAGTTCAATCCAATGTTCATCAAAACTAATCTGATAAAGGGCGTGGCAGGCATCTGCGAAAAAACTGTAATCCTCAAGAAATCCTTCAATTCTTGCCTCACCTGCTTTGCTTGCATGATAAATAACACCATCTGTTCTGAGGTGATATTTACAGAGATAATTCATACAACGAACAGCGGCTGCATAAAAACGATCTTCTCCGAAAGTAAGAAATGCCTCCGATAAACCCCTTACAAGCAAGGCGTTCCAGCTTAAAAGAATTTTATCATCTGTCGCGGGTCTTTGTCTTGCGCAACGGGCTTCAAGCAGCAGTGACTTCCATTTCGCATGTTGCTCATATGTAAATGAAGCATGGCGCTCCGATGAACTCAGCAGGATGTAGTTATCATCTTCCCAGTAACCCTTCTCATCAAGATGATAGGCAGCAAAAAAATCATCAAATTCAACACCAAGAACATGCTTTAGCTCCTCTAGTTTCCATACATAGAACTTACCCTCCACGCCTTCACTGTCAGCATCCAAAGCTGCATAAAACGCACCATCCTCCGATAACATTTCTCGCATAAGAAATTCAAAAGTCTCATAAACCACCATTCGGTAAACCGGATGGGATTGATGCCTGTATGCTTCTGAATAAAGTGTCAGTAACTGTGCATTGTCGTACAACATTTTTTCAAAATGAGGAACCTTCCATGCCATATCGGTAGAGTACCTTGAAAACCCACCACCTACATGATCGTAAATACCTCCCATTGCCATACAATGCAAGGTGTGGTGTACCTGTTCCATAATTTCATTATCGGAACAGATAGTGGCATATCTCAACAAAAACAAATAGTTATCGGGTAGAGGGAATTTAGGTGCACGATTCGGACCACCGTCTTGGTAATCAAAATCCTGTTTCCACTGCTCCACTGTTCTATGAAGCAAGGTTGCTAATGGTACTTCGTCTTTACCCTTTATCCATTCCGGAACTACAATTCCCCGAATCAGCTTTTCGCCATATTCCTCAACCTTATTTCGGTCATTGGTGAATAAATCCACCAAACTCTGCATCACCTGCATCCAGTAATTTAATGGGAAATAGGTGCCTCCGTAAATGGGTTTGCCATCAGGCAAGGTGAAACAATTCAAGGGCCACCCTCCCCTGCCGCTCATGAGTTGCACTGCTTTCATGTACAATTGGTCAACATCAGGCCTTTCTTCACGATCTATTTTGATACAAATAAAATGTTCGTTCATAAATGCCGCGGCACGCTCATTTTCAAAAACCTCTCGCTCCATTACATGACACCAGTGGCAACTGGAATATCCTATACTCACCAGCATCATCTTGTTTTCAATTAATGCACGATGAAGAACTTCCTCCGACCAGGGTTCCCAATTGACAGGATTGTGGGCGTGTTGTAACAGATAAGGGCTGCTTTCTTTGATTAAATTGTTTACATGCATCAGAAAGGCAGCAATGAGTAGTTTAAATGAAAATTCTCTTGATTACATGATGTTGCCTCAGACAAATTTATCTCCCTTTTGCCTTTTAACATCGTTCACAAATTGTCTGATTTGTTGCTCGTTTTCTTTTTTACAAATAAGCAAAACATCCTCTGTGTCTACAACAATATAATCCTTCATCCCTTCAGCCACCACAAGTTTATTTCTTGAGGAATGTACGATACAGCCTGAACTGTTATACATCATGGCATTTCGGTTAATTACTGCATTGTTGTTGTCGTCTTTCTGTATATGAGTATATAAGGA
>JBEGML010000050.1:0-4012 GCA_041183145.1 Bacteroidota bacterium
CTCATAATATTAATTTTTAATACTATACGAAGATAGGAAACCCCGCATTCAGTTTCAAAGCCCCTGAGCAAGAAAAAACAAATGGCCCAATCTTCTGATTTTCGGTCTAAAATAATGCAAGGTCTTTAATCGAATTTAATTTATCTTTGCTTCGCTTTTTGGTTTCCATCTTGTATGGAATTAAAAGGGAATCCGGTGTAAATCCGGAACAGTACCCGCTGCTGTAACCTCCTAAAAAGCCCGTAATAACAATGCCACTGCTCACGCGGGAAGGCTTACGGGTGGAGGAAGTCAGAAGACCTGCCTAAGCAAATAAACCAAGGGTTCGGGAAGAAACCCGGGAGGTTCAGTTCGCTGCATTCCCCTGCTTTTTCCTGTTCGTATTTGTGCTATGCAGAAACATTTGCCGCTCATACTGTTTTTACTTGCTGCCGCAAAATCAGGGGCTCAGCACTCCTCGTCACGGCAGGACAGTCTGAAAGTCAAACTTCCGCCCGTGGTGGTAAGCGCCTTCGGCAAAAGAGGCATAACCGGACAGTCTCTGGGCGATACCCTGCAAATCATTGCTCCTTTAAATTCCTCTCTCAGTCGCTCCCTCAACGCATCAGGTCGCCTTTACCTCAGAGAATATTCACCGGGCGGTATAGGCTCTGTCTCTGTCAGAGGTGGAAATGCCTCACAGACAGCGGTGCTCTGGGATGGATTAAACATTCAGAATAACATGATCGGTCAAACAGACCCTTCACTGATAGCCTCGGAACTTTTTTCTGATGTAAGGCTAGAAGCTCAATCCTCCTCATCAGGCTGGGGATCTGGTCCGGTAGCCGGCGCTATTCACCTGCTTCAGCAGGATACGGGAAACCTACTTCGTGTTCAGGCACAGTACAATCATTTTGGCGGCACACGTCATGCCATAAATCATATTAGATCAAAATCCCGCTTCCGACAGCGCTCAGGCATCGTATACGAAAACAGCGCAAATCGCTATCCTTTCAAAAACAAAGATGGCAGCCTCAACAGAGCACAGCATGCCAGACTGAATGGCCTTCATGCCATATATAACGCAGAAGCTCCAATGGGAAAGCACAAATGGTACCTGCGCACCTGGGCCGCACGAATATACCGTGAAATCCCTCCAACCCTCGACATGGCAAACTCAGATGCCACGCAAACAGATGCATTTCTGCGCATGCAATCGGGAATAAAAAGATATTACCAAAGATTCGGCTATGACATACGATTTGCCGGATTCTATGAAAATATACAATACCGCGATACACTCTCAGGCATCCTTTCAAACGGCAGCTCACGCACCTTTCATACCGATGCAGAAGCCCATTATCGCCTAAGCGAAAAAATGTTTTTACTGGCCGGCACAGGCTATCAGTTCCTTCACGCAAACATTAGCGAATATCAAGGAAACCCGAGCCTGCAGCGCATGCAATCTTATTTTCAGGCACGCTGGAATCCTAAATCAACCCTACTCATTCAACCCTCCTACCGTTTGGAATGGATAAGTGCCTACCGTCTTATTCACCTCCCACAACTTGATGTAAACACCGATTTCATGCAATCATGGAAACTCAGAATCTCAGCCGGTAAAACCTTTCGCTACCCTTCTTTCAACGACTTTTTCTGGAAACAAGGAGGTAATCCTGAACTGCTCCCCGAACACGGTTTGCAGGCAGAAGCTACACTTCAGTTCCGGCAAAACTGGGATAAACTTACACTGCAAAGCAGCTACAGCATCTTCTACCGCAAAGTTGAGAACTGGATTCAATGGGCTCCTGCAGGAAATTTCTGGCGTGCAGTGAACCTTAGAGAAGTGAATCTCAAAGGCAGCGAGTGGAATTTTTCGATGAGCTATACCCATACAAAATGGAAATCAGGCCTTAGCACCAACCTCAGCTACACCCTTGCGGAAAACCCCGCTGTCAGCAGAGAAAGCGGACACTATACACAACTCATCTATGTTCCCATGTATCAGGGCATGGCAGCAGCGCATCTGGGCTGCGGCAAATGGATGATTTTCTGGCAGCAACAATATTTCGGGTACCGCTATACCTCCAATGACAATTACCAATACCTGCAGCCCTTCATGCTAAGCCATGCAGGGTGCAGCTTTCAACAATCCAGAACATGGCTTCTTACAGCCAGAGTCAACAACCTCTTCAACCAGGAATATCAAACCATTGCCAGAAGGCCGATGCCACTGCGCTGGTATGAACTCAGTATTCAATATCAAATAAACACAAAATGAAACACCTCCTCATGATTATGGCCCTCTTCGCGGCCAAAACGAGCCTGGCACAAACCAGTGATTTCGAGTTTCCCAATGTTCCTCCTTCAGGCTACTGGGACGGCAGTGACCAGAGCGGGGGATTCAGCTCCGGCACTGCTTTCTTCCCAAATGTTTACAACACCGCATTCGGTGGTTACTGGGAATCAGGTTTTACGTGGAGCACTGTGAGTGATACCGTCACAGCCGGATTTAACAATCTGTATGGCTCATCCTCCGGTTCAGGAAATAACTCAAGCGGTTATGCAGTGGTGCAACAGGGGGCTGTGATGCGCATACCGGGCGGAAATAAAGTGGTACAATCTATACAAATTAACAATGGTACATATGCATGGATTTCAATGCGCGACGGTGACGGCTTTGCCAAGAAGTTCGGTGGATTAACCGGAAACGACCCCGATTTTTTCAGATTACTGATCAGAGGCTACAGTGGAGGCGTTCTGGTGAACGACAGTGTGGAATTTTATCTGGCAGATTATCGATTTAGCAACAATGCCCAGGATTATATCGTAAGAAATTTCACTACTGTAAACACCGCCGTGCTTGGCGCGGTAGATTCTCTTAGCTTTACACTCAACAGCACGGATATAAGTGCTTTCGGAATGAATACGCCAGGCTTTTTTGTAATCGATGATGTGAACATTTCTGCACCATCAGGCTTAAAAAATGTTCCAGTGTCGGATGATGTATTGGTGTATCCGAATCCATCAGCAGGCATTATCTTCGTCGACAACCTGTCTGGGTTTGAGCAATATCAGATTTACGATATCAGTGGTAAAATACTCAGCACAGAAAATTGCCAAAATCAATCGCGCCTGCAACTGCAATTTAATCAGCCCGGGTTGTATCTCCTGCAATTAACCGGAAGTGAAACAACCATCAGAAAACGTCTTTTGATAAAGTGAGGAAATACTTTCTTATCCTACTTATGCTTTACACAGGCTGCTGCTTCAGTCAGTACGCCCCAGCCGCCGGGCAGCCCGGAAGCACTGCTATTGCATGGGATTCTTCGGCCATTGTAGGCTGGGCAACAAACAGCATCACTGAACCCGGATATATGGATATTTCACAGCCCTCTCTGGGGCTTGCTGCCACCGGCGACAGTCTTAGTGCCTGCGGTGCGCCGGGCCAGAACGGAGTTTTCAGCCTTGGCGATGGAGGAAGTCTTACACTGACATTTGATCATCCCATCATTAACGGACAGGGTTACGATTTTGCCTTATTCGAAAACAGCTTCATGGATACTTTTCTGGAGTTTGGTTTTGTAGAAGTCAGCAGCAACGGAGAGCGCTATGTTCGATTTCCGTCTGTTTGCCTGACAGACAGCAGCATACAGCTCGATGCTTTTGGCCTGAGCAACCCGGAGAAGATTCATAACCTCGCCGGAAAATACAGAGCCATGTTCGGCACACCCTTCGACCTTCAGGATATTGCAGATTCAGCAGGCGTTGACCTGATGAATATCAACTACGTTAGAGTAAAAGATGTTATAGGTTGCATCTCTCAGCCACAGTGGACTTCACGCGATGCACAAGGGAGAGTCATTAATGATCCATGGCCAACACCCTTCCCCTCATCAGGTATAGATATTGATGCACTCGGTATCATTCATTGGAACAATCCTGCAGGTGTAACAGAAAATAATCTACAAACCGAGGCCTGTATTTATCCGAATCCGGTAAGGAGCGGACAGGGATTCCGGTTTCATAAAAA
>JBEGML010000051.1:0-2524 GCA_041183145.1 Bacteroidota bacterium
TCAATAAGTTGGAAAACTCACTTCTCAAAGCGTTCATTTTTTCGTCAAAGTCAATATTTTCGTCACGGTTTACAAACTCAATGTATTTGCTCGGCACCAAGGAAAAATCTTTTTTCGCTACTTCGTCCAACGAAGCGGAGTAACAGAACTCAGGAATGTTTTCAATTACCATCGTCTGCCATTGGTGGTAAGTGCCTATAATTTTTAAAATATCTTCTTCTGAAAACTGAATGTATTTTTTCTCAAACGGAATACCCGTTTGCCGCAAATCCATAAACAGAACTTCTTTTTCACGGTTGCGGTAATGGCGCTGTTCATCCCCAATGTTTCGGCTGTAGGCTTTTTTGTTTTTATTTAAAATCCAGAGCGTAACACTGATGTTTGTAGTGTAGAACATGTCTTGTGGCAATACCAGAATCGCTTCCACCAGGTTATTCTCGATCAGCTTTCTGCGTATTTTGTATTCTTCCCCACCTCCACTGAGCGCTCCATTCGCCAGGATGAAACCGGCCACACCGTTTTCCGAGAGCTTGCTCACCATATTCAGAATCCAGCCATAGTTGGCGTTGCTTTTGGGCGGCACATCGTATCCTCTCCAGCGGGGATCGTCGGTCAGTTCATTTTCTGCCCGCCAGTCCTTTTGGTTGAACGGCGGATTGGCCATGATATAGTCGGCTTTCAGGTCTTTGTGCTGGTCGTCGGCAAAGGTATCGGCCGCTTTTTCACCCAGGTTTGCACTGATACCCCGTATGGCAAGGTTCATCTTTGCCAGTTTGTAGGTGGTGTTGGTGTATTCCTGTCCGTAAATGGAAATTTCCTTTTTGTTGCCGTGATGTGCCTCAATAAATTTGATGGATTGCACGAACATACCACCCGAACCGCAGGCCGGGTCATAGATTATGCCCCTGTAGGGTTCAATCATTTCGGCAATCAGGTTTACAATGCTTTTGGGTGTGTAGAATTCTCCTTTGCCCTTGCCTTCTGCCAGCGCAAACCTGGACAGGAAGTACTCATACACTTTCCCCACCACATCCTGTTTGGGGTCTTTGGTGGTATCAATGTCATTAATGGTATCGAGTAGCGAAGCCAGTTTGGTAACATCCAGTCCCAGACGGGAAAAATAGTTGTCTGGCAGGGCGCCTTTCAGCGCCTTGTTGTTTTTCTCGATGGTGTGCAGTGCCGTGTCAATCAGCAGGGCAATATCGTTTTGTTTTGATTTTTTTATCAGGTAACTCCACCGGCTGATTTCATCCAGAAAGAACACATTGTTCATATTGTAGAACTCCGGCATTTCAATATATTTCTCTTTGCCTTCGGCAATGAGCCTGGCACGATGGTCTTCAAACTTGTCACTGGCAAACTTCAGGAATATCAGTCCCAGCACCACGTGTTTGTATTCGGCTGGCTCAACGCTGCCCCTCAGTTTGTTGGCTGCATCCCAGAGGGTTACCTCAATGGCTTTTTCTTTTTGTTGCTCGCGCTTTGTTTTTGATTTCAAAGGTGCTTCCGATGCCTCGTTGTCGCTTTCTTTTCTATTTTTTGCCATTGATCGTATCAATATGTTGAATTGCTGCTGTGGGTGAATTCTGTTATTGTAAACTTGATCTGGTCAGAATTTTTCATCAAACTGGCCTTGTCCACCGGTCGGGTGGGGGAGGGTTGCCGGTGGAGGTCAAACTGACCACCTGCCGGAGATATTTCCGCCTTTTCGTACCTGTGTCATTCCTTTCATGCCCTGAGACGGAAAACGTACAAAGATACTTTCCATGCGCAAATATCCAAATCATCTAACGGGCTTTCCCGTTTTCTTTCTCCTTGCGGGAGATATGTGTTGATATCTTCGTGATCTGAAAGCATTCAGCAAAGACCTGTTCAGTCCAGCAGCCTGTTGTGCCGAACAGGTTTCCATACGTCGGGTGAATAGTTAACAAATTCGCCCGCTGAATACAATTTTGATCGCGGGTTATGGCCTGGCACTAAAAAACCCTCCCCCGGTTACCCGTGAGAGAGGCAGAATCTGCCCATCTTTCGACTGGCAGACCTCAAATTAACAGCAGAAATGAGGTGACAATTAATAAAACTACCCGGATTTTACCCGGTTTCCTTGTTCGCCAGCCGGAAATCACCCGGAAACTGGCTTGATTTTTCAATGATTTCGACTTCTTTCATCGTCCTGATGTAGGAACGGGCTGTCCGATCCTGAACTTTAAACACATCCATCAGCGCCAACTTGAGTTCTTTGTTGCTTAACCAGGTCTTTTCCTTGAAAATATCCATCGCAGCATCCCTCAGCTCCTTGATTTTGCGGGTTTTGGAAGCCTCTTTGCTCATCTCGCCTAGGTAAACATGCATTCCTTCCGACTTGCTCCAGCCAAACTGCATCATCGGAACATCGAGGGGAGAACCATCGCGCACTTTCAGCGCTTTCACAACACTGGAATTTCTGTTTTCCTCTTTTTCGATGAGTATGATACCCGATGCCTTTCGCTGCACTTCCGAACCGAGGTGCCCGCGCAGCTTCATG
>JBEGML010000052.1:0-4858 GCA_041183145.1 Bacteroidota bacterium
CTTTAAATGCGGGATCACAATATTTATGGAGTACAGGTGACACCACCCAAACCATAATATTGAGTAATCCCGGTAATTACTCGATCTCTGTTGTAATTTCGAATGCTTGTGGTATTGATACCAGCAACACCGTTTTGGTGAACATTCTTTCAGCGCCCCAGGTAAATCTGGGTGGTCCTTATACCATCTGTAATGGATCAACAGTGGTGCTTGATGCAGGCAACCCCGGAAGTACCTATCTGTGGGCCAATGGTGGTCAAACCACACAAACAATCACCGTTGGATCAACAGGAATTTATAGTGTTTCAGTAACAGATCCTGTTTCAGGTTGTATCGTCAACGATACGGCTGTTGTAAATGTAAATCTTCCGCCATCGGTTAACCTGGGAGGAACCATAAGTCAGTGCTTTGCTCCGGTAGTTCTTGATGCTGGGGCGTTTGGTACCAATACCAGTTATCAATGGAGTAATGGTGACAGTACTCAGGTGATTAACATCATTAATCCGGGTACTGTTAACCTTAGTGTTGTTGTCAGTAATTCCTGCGGATCAGATACCAGCGGAATTATCACTGTAAACCTGTTTAATCCTGCTGCACCAGCGGTGATTATTGCACAGGGCCCCACAACTTTTTGTCAGGGTGATTCTGTGGTGCTTCTGGCCAGCCCCGGTTCCACGTACCTCTGGTCACCCACAGGACAAACCACCTCCAGTATTACAGTTACGCAATCAGGGCTTTATGGCGTAACAGTAACAGATAGTAGTGGTTGCTCTTCTGTTGCGCCGGCGGTTTTTGTTGATGTAAACAATGCGAATATTCCTCCTGCTGAAATTACGGTTTTGCAGGGCAGTACCTCTTTCTGTCAGGGCGGATCAGTAACATTGTCTGCAAACACGAGCCCGGGTCTTAATGTGCTTTGGGGTCCAACCGGTTCGAATCAGCCAAGCCTTACTGTATTTAATGATGGACTTATAACTCTAACGCTTACGGATCAAAATGGATGTCAGTCACAAATTGATTCTGTTGATGTCAATGTGTTTTTTAATCCCCCTGCCTTCATTACCGTGAACGGAGACCTTAGTTTCTGTGAGGGTGACAGCGTTCAGCTTGTGGCACCGTATGATCAGTCATACACTTATTTGTGGAGTAACGGAAGTACTGACTCTGCTGTGTATGTTAGCAGTGCAGGCAGTTACAGTGTTGTTGTTACGAATGCAAACAATTGCACTGCTCAAAGCGGAAGCACTGGTGTAACTGTGAATGCGATTCCTTCAACGCCAAGCATTAACGTAGAAGGCAATGTGAATTGTTTTCAGGGAAGTGTTACTTTGATATCAAGCCAGAGCAATGGCAATCAATGGTCAACCGGAGAAACCACACAGAGTCTGGTGGTAAGCCAATCGGGCAGCTACACTTTAATTGTTGAGGATGCCAATGGCTGCAGATCACTTGCCGATACTGTTGTAATCAGTAGCAGCAATAATCTTTCGCTTACACTTACAAGTCCGGTTAATCCGGTAAATGGACTTAATATTCTTTGTCATAACGGAAATGATGGGGTAGCAGAGGTGATTGTCGAGGGAGGTTCAGAGCCTTACACCTATCAGTGGTCAAACGGAGGCACCTCTTCACAGATAACGGGGTTGAAAGGAGGAGAAGCGAATGTTTATTCTGTAACTGTTAGCGATGCCAATGGTTGCAGTGTAAGTGGAGACATTGTGCTTAGTTCACCCTTGAATGCTCTTGATAATATACCTGATGCATTTTCGCCTGATGGAGATGGGGTGAATGAGAGATATGTGATTCCGGGAATTGAATCGTTTGAAAGGGTAGAAATTGCTGTTTTCAATCGTTGGGGAAATGAAGTTTATAATAGCAACGGAGCCTATCGAAACGAGAACGCATGGGATGGTACCGGGCCGGGAGGGCAGCAGGTTCCGGAAGGCACATACTTCGTGGTCATTAAAGCCAGCAGTTCAATTTGCGGAACCTTCGAGGAGCCTCGATATATTGAAATCAGAAGAAAATAGTGGAGGGGAAAATGGGAATAACAACTCAAACAACAAAAGGAGTAAGTATGAAAAAGATTCTTCTCGCTTTGGTGCTTTTACTTTCTGTAAATCGGGTAAACGCACAGCAGGATATTATGATTAGTCAGTACATGTTTAATGGCTTGTTTCTTAATCCTGCTTATTCAGGGTCTCACCGTTTTATGGGAGCATCTTTGTTACATCGTCGTCAATGGGTGCAATTTCCCGGGGCTCCGAATACTTCGATTTTCGCCATTGACGGACCTCTCGCTAAAAATCGTATGGGCTGGGGTGCAACTGTAACCACAGAGAAAATTGGCATCAGCAGCCGTACAGATGTGTTTGGTAACTATAGTTATCATCTTCCTCTTGGTGAGGGAAAACTTTCGCTGGGTTTAAGGGCTGGTGGTTCATTTATTCAATCAGACTACAATCAGCTAAAGACCAATGATCAGGCCGACGCAAATTTCGTAAATGCGCGATCCTGGTTTTTGCCACGTTTTGGAACAGGAGCTTATTATTACACAAGAAAGTTCTATGCAGGACTTTCGATCCCTACTTTACTCGCTTATGACTCAGGAAAAGACTTTAGTCTGGATTTGAGTAAGTCAAGTCCGGCGAGGCTTCATTACTTTCTTACCTCAGGATATGTTTTTGAAGTTAGTAACAGTGTAAAACTTAAACCATCGGTGCTGGTTAAATATCAGTCTGCAGCACCTGTGCAGGCTGATTTGAACCTTAATGTTCTGTTGCAGGATGTACTTTGGATTGGTGGCTCTTTCCGTACCGGAGAGTCTGTGGTCGGAATCATCGAATATCAGATCAACTCCATGTTCAGAGTCGGGTATGCTTACGATTATAATCTTACCTCGATCCGAAGATTCTCTGTGGGTTCTCATGAATTAATGCTGGGAATTGATTTTGGTAAAGACATACTCAAAACCAAGAATCCCAGATTCTTTTAATCAAGGCTAAAGAATGAAACGACATCAAAATTTTGCAATCATTCTGCTTTTGTTTTCGAGCATGTCAATTTTATTGTCATGTAGAATGTATTACAAGCAGCAGGGCGACAGATACTATGAAAGTACTGCTTATTACAAGGCAGCCGAAAATTTCGAAAAAGCTGTTGCCAAAAAAGAAGACCGTAGCAGTCTCACAAAACTCGCTTACAGCTATATGGCCATTAATGAATACAGGAAGGCTGAGGATGCTTACAAAAGGGTATTGAGTTATCCAAGTCCTGATGCTTCTACTTATATGGCTTATGCAAGAATGCTGATGGCGAATGGTAAACATAAGGAGGCAGCTGTTCAGCTAAATAATTATCTTAAGGTAAAGCCCAATGATTCCTATGCTGAGAGTTTACTGAGATCTGTGAACAACCGCAGTGAGATTTTGGCAGATTCAGGGAAATGGGCACTGAGTCAGGCTCGCATTTATGGCATTCAGGAATGTATGTCGCCCGTCGTTTACAAGGATGGATTTGTGGTAACGGGAACCAATTCCAATCAGGGTGGTAAGGCGAATCCGCAAACAGGCAAAGATTATTTTGACTTATACTTCATTAAGAAAGATAAAAAGGGTGCCTGGGGCAGCCCAGAGCCTATGCAAGGATCTTTGAAAGGAAACCTGCACGATGGCGTGGCAGCATTCTCACCCGGAGGTGGCAGGATTTTTTACACCACAAGTAACGCAGATGGTCTCAAGGGAGATGACCTTTACAAAGATGTTATTCAACTGAAGATACGGGTAGACAGCCTAATTGGCGGGGAATGGAAGAAGGTATATGATTTTCCTTATAACTCCGTCTCTTATTCAACAGGACATCCATGTCTTGCCCAAAATGGTAAAGTGATGTATTTTATTTCCGATATGCCCGGAGGTGTTGGAGGAACAGATATTTATGAATCCCGGTTTCAGAACGGTTCCTGGAGCAAACCCAAAAACCTTGGCCCAACCGTTAACAGTCCCCAAAACGAGATGTTCCCCTCTGTAGACAGTGCTGGAAATTTATACTTCAGTTCCTACGGGCGTTTGAATCACGGAGGGCTTGATGTATTCATGTCGGTAAAAAGCGGTGATGTTTTTGAACCTGCCGAAAACCTTGGCTATCCCATGAATTCTCCCAAAGATGATTTTGGTATTTTGCTTGCTGCTGATGGTAAAACAGGATTGGTAACATCAAATCGGGATGGCTCAGATAAGCTTTATGAGTTCATTCGTAAAGAACAAAAAGTTTCTGTTTCCGGGATTGTCAGTAATAAGATGGACAATAAGCCTCTCGCCGGTGTAAACATTGAGGCGCTCAACAAAGTAAACAATTCAATCATAAAGGTTTTGACCAATGAGGATGGCGCTTACAAAATTGAGCTTAACGAAAAAACGGATTACACATTTTCTCTCGCTATGGAAGGTTTTTTTAATCAAACTGCAGAGCTCAGTACCATTGGTAAAAAAGGGAAAATGGAAAGAGATTTTTTTCTGGAAGAATTAATCCTTGACAAGCCTGTTGTCCTTGAAAAATTCGATGATCCAACCAAAAGTCCTATTTTCTTCGACTTCAACAAAGCAGAAATCAGGACTGACGCAACAGCACCTTTGGATAAACTGTATAAGCTTTTGCAGGATAATCCTAAAATTATCATTGAGGTAAGCTCGCATACTGATAGCAGGGGAGATAAAAAGTACAATGAAAAGCTGAGCGAGCAGCGTGCCATTGCAACTCAAAAATATCTGGTAGAGAAGGGCATTAATATTTCACGGATCAAGGCCAAAGGATACGGGGAATCGAAGCCTGTAAATAAATGTTCAGACAGAGTTGAGTG
>JBEGML010000053.1:0-7653 GCA_041183145.1 Bacteroidota bacterium
GAACAAAGCGAAAAAATTCATCAGCTTTCCTACAGACTTAACATGAAAGCAGAGCTTTTTATCTCAAATCAAAAAAGAAAACTCGATAAAGCCGAAACCGTCATCAGAATGGCCGACCCGCTGAATGTCTTGAAAAAAGGTTATGCTATGCTCTATAACAGCAATCAAAAAGTTCTCACCCAAAAGGAAGAAATTGAAAAGGAAAAAATCCTGCTGGTGAGAACACAGAACCAACTTATTACTACCGAAATAAAACAAACCAAGCCATGGCAAAAATAAAGAAGGAAAGAAGCTATCAGGAAGCCCTTGAAGAATTACAAAACATGGTGATGCAACTCGAACATGAACAGGTGCCGCTGGATGAACTTCCCGAAATGATTCGTAAGGCCGGCGAACTGCTGGTATGGTGCAAGGCAAGACTGAGAGAAACCGAAATCGAAATACAAAAAACACGCGAGGCGGGAAGTAAAAACCCGGAATAACTCAAATTAAGTACTTTTGAGATTATAGAATTTATGTTGAACAAGACCATGCAATATCTGCCACCCAAAAGCCCTTCGGTTGATCAGGTTGGTGCAGAAGAAAAAGTAGCCAGAATCTGTTCACGCAGCATCAAAAAGGATTCCAAGATGTATGCGCTAAAAATGGCACTGAACATGATTGACCTGACCACGCTTGAAGGAAAAGATACCGAGGCAAAGGTGATGCAAATGTGCTATAAGGCCATGCATCTGCATGATCAGGCACCCAACAATCTGAATCTCCCGACAGTGGCCGCAGTTTGCGTCTACCCCGTATTTGTGGCTACTGCAAAAAAGACGCTGAATGGCTCAACAGTAAAGGTTGCTTCTGTAGCAACAGCTTTCCCATCAGGGCAATCACCCATCGATGTAAAAATACGCGATACCCAATTCGCAGTTGAATCTGGTGCCGATGAGGTGGATATGGTCATCAGCCGCGGGGAGATGCTTCGCGGCAACGAATCTTATGTGTTCGATGAAATTGCAGCCATCAAGGAAGCATGCGGTCAGGCCAGACTCAAAGTAATTCTCGAAACCGGCGAACTCAATAATCTGGATATGGTCAGAAGAGCCGCTGACATTGCTATGTATGCCGGAGCCGATTTTATCAAAACCTCCACCGGAAAAATTTCTCCGGCAGCCACCATGCCGGTGGTTCTTACTATGCTCGAGGCTATTCGCGATTTCTACAGGGCAACCGGAGTAATGGTAGGCATGAAACCTGCAGGAGGAATATCGAATTCAAAAACAGCGCTTCATTACCTGATTATGGTAAAAGAGACACTCGGACAAGCCTGGCTAAATAACAACTGGTTCCGGTTTGGAGCAAGCAGCCTGGCCAACGATCTGCTCATGCAAATTATGAAAGAAACCAGCGGGCTTTATCAAAGTGCCGATTACTTTTCAAAAGATTAAAAATGGCCAATACAAAAAACATTAAACAAAAAGCAAATTCTACTCCCGATAGAAAACTTGACTTCAACGGAGATTGGTCCTACGCACCCTCGCTTGAGGGAACTGAGCACATAAAAATTGAAAAACGCTATGGGCTATTTATTGATGGAAAATTCTCAGCGCCAAAGTCAGGTAAGTATTTCGCCACAATAAATCCGGCTACAGAAGCTAAACTTAGCGAAGTGGCAGATGCCTCTGCAGCAGATGTTGATCTTGCAGTTAAGGCTGCCAGCAGAGCTTACGAAAAATCATGGTCGAAATTGCGGGCAGCAGAGAGAGGAAAATATCTCTATCGCATCGCACGTATGATTCAGGAGAGGGCGCGAGAATTCGCAGTGATTGAAACCATGGATGGCGGCAAACCCATCCGCGAGTCACGTGATATTGATGTTCCTCTGGCTGCCAATCACTTTTTCTATTATGCAGGATGGGCAGATAAACTCGAATATGCCTTCCCGGGAAAGAAACCCGCTCCGATTGGTGTGGCCGGACAAATCATCCCATGGAACTTCCCTCTTCTAATGGCCGCATGGAAAATTGCACCTGCACTTGCAACAGGAAACACCGTTGTACTCAAGCCGGCAGAGACTACTCCACTTACCGCACTCAAGCTGGCTGAGTTGATTAGAGACTGCGATTTGCCCCCGGGTGTGGTTAACATTGTTACGGGGGCCGGCACAACCGGAGCAGCAATCGTTCAACACCCCTCCATTCATAAAATCGCGTTCACCGGAAGCACAGATGTTGGCAAGCTGATTCAGAAAAGTATTGCCGGAAGCGATAAAAAATTAACCCTCGAATTGGGTGGAAAAGCTGCAAACATCATCTTTGAAGATGCACCTTTGGATCAGGCTGTTGAGGGTATCGTTAACGGAATCTTCTTCAATCAGGGACATGTTTGTTGTGCAGGAAGCCGATTATTCGTTCAAGAAGCCGTGATCGAGACCGTTGTTGCAAAACTTAAAGACCGCATGGAATCGCTTATTGTGGGGAATCCCCTCGATAAAAACACCGATATAGGCGCCATCAATTCTGCATCTCAGCTAAAGACAATTCAACAATATATTCAAATCGGCAAAAAAGAAGGTGCTGAATTCTATCAAAGTTCCTGTACCATTCCGGCGAAAGGCTTCTTCTGTAAACCTACTTTGTTCCTGAATGTATCACAGTCTCACCGAATTGCTCAGGAAGAAATTTTTGGTCCGGTGCTGGCTATTCAGTCTTTTCGCACCATTGAAGAGGTTATTGAAAAGGCAAACAATATTCCCTATGGGTTGTCTGCAGGTGTATGGACTGACAAAGGCTCAAAAATTTTCAACCTAACCTCTCGGCTCCGTGCTGGCGTAGTATGGGCCAATACTTACAATAAATTCGACCCCAGCTCGCCCTTTGGAGGCTACAAGGAAAGCGGATTCGGTCGAGAAGGAGGCCTGCACGGCCTTTATCCCTATGTTAAATTCTGATGATGATGGAAAGAATACCTGTGCTAAAAACATATAAACTCTACATCGGCGGACAATTTCCCAGAACAGAATCAGGAAGGTTCTATGCGGTGAAAACCTCTGCCGGAAAACTACTCGCCAATGCCTGCCTCGCATCCAGAAAAGATTTCCGGAACGCTGTTGTTGCCGCCCGCACTGCCTTTGGCTCTTGGTGCAGTCGCAGTCCATTTAACCGCAGCCAGATTCTTTACCGTTTGGCTGAAATGATGGAAAGTAGGAAAAGCCAGTTAACAGAGGAGCTGAAATCAGCCGGATATACCACAGCAAAAGCCGAAAAAGAAACAGATGACGCTATTGATCTGGTGGTGCATTATTCAGGCTGGTGCGATAAATACCATCAGTTTATGGGAACCGTAAATCCAGTATCTTCTTCTCATTTTAATTTCAGTAGTCCTGAAGCAATGGGAGTGATGGCCGTGGTAGCACCAGAAGAGGCTCCTTTGGTGGGTTTGCTTGGCTCTTTTATTCCTGCAATAGCCGGCGGAAACACTGCAGTAGTATTGGCATCTGAGGGCAAACCTCTGGTCTCCATGACGCTGGCTGAAATCATTCATGCCTCTGACTTTCCTGCAGGGGTCATCAATATCCTGACAGGGCAACTCAGTGAACTGCATGGATGGATGGCATCGCACATGGATGTGAATGCACTGATTTGCTTCAGAAACGATGCTACTTTAACGAAAAAGATGGCGGAATTGGCTTCTGCCAACGTAAAAAGAACATTTTTTCATCCGGCCTCCAAGGCCCAAGAGCAAACACCTTACCGCTTGGCAGAGACTCAGGAAATTAAAACAACCTGGCATCCTATTGAAAATATTGGGGGAGCTAAGGCAGGATATTAAAAAAATGTGCATTTTTGCCGCCTATGCGGATGTGGCGTAATTGGTAGCCGTGCCAGACTTAGGATCTGGTGCCGAAAGGCGTGTGGGTTCGAGTCCCTCCATCCGCACTAACAGAAAGCCGGAAATCCCGGCTTTCTTCTTTTTTAAAACCTGCCGGGCATTTTCTTATCTTTGCCGCCCGTTTTGGTTTATATACCCCAACATGATGCTGACACACGAAAAGAAAGATTCCCTGAATATGATCGTCAGGGCAAAAATTGGTCCCGATGACTACAATGAGCGCGTTCAGAAAAGCCTCAAAGACTACCAAAGAAAAGTACAGATGCCTGGCTTCAGAGCCGGAAAAGTTCCTGCCTCTTTAGTCAAAAAAATGTACGGGAAATCCATTCTTGTAGATGAGATTAACAAAATTCTGAACGATAGAATTTATCGATACTTAACAGACCAGAAAATTGAAATTCTTGGTCAGCCATTGCCCGTGAGGGAAGAAAATGAAATCGATTGGGATCATCAACAAGATTTTGAATTCTCCTATGAGGTTGGGCTTAGTCCTGAATTTCAAATTGACCTCGACGCTCTTGGTGTTCAGGAGGAAAAAGTGGTGAAAATTGATGAGGAAATGATCGAACGCGAAGTCAACGACATGCGCCGCAGATACGGAAAAGTGAGTTATCCTGAGCAAATAGAAGCAGGAGATATGGTCTATGCAGACTTTACTGAACTCACAGAAAGCGGAGATATCCTTGAAGGAGGCATCAGCAAAAATGCACCGGTTTTTCTATCCAATATCACAGATCAGGAAGTTAGCACGGCATTTGTGGGTCTGGCCAAAAATGCCTCAATAGAAATAGACCCCGCAAAAGTCTGGCCTGAACCGGCCATCAGAGCCAGAAATCTGGGCGTGGAAAACAAAAACCTGGATGCACTCAGCACTCGTTTCAAGGTCTCTGTCACCAACATTACAAGGGTAACACCAGCCGATTTGAACGAAGAGCTTTTTACCAAGATTTACGGAGATCAGGTAAGTAACGAAGAGGATTTCAGAAATAGAATCAGACAGGAACTGGGGAAAATGTTTCAACGCGAAACCCAACAGAGGTTTATCAACACCGTCATGGAAAACATCGGCGCGCAGGCCAATATGGCATTCCCGGAAGATTTCCTCAAAAGATGGCTGATGGTAGCAAATGAAAAACCCCTGACATTGGAACAACTGGAAGCAGAATTTGGAGATTTCTTGTCCAGACTCAGACGTCAGCTGATTATGAACAAATTGGTCAAACAATTCGGGATTTCAGTCTCCGAGGATGAAGCAAGCAGTCATGTTCGTACCGTTATCTCTGAACAATTCCTTAACCACAACGGTTACGAAATTGAAGAAGAAGAGCTCTCCGCAACCGTGGGAAGAATTCTGGCAAACCAAAAAGAATACGAAAAATTAATGGAATTTCTTTATGATCAAAAACTTAGTAACTTGCTTTCCGAAAAAGTGAAAAAGCAAACCATAGAGCTCAGTCTTACAGAATTTTACTCATCACCAAAATGAACCAAAACGAATTTAGAAAGTATGCCATCGGGCATCAAAGAATCAGCAGCAACACCGTTGATTCATACATCAGCAGCATCACAAACCTCACCCCATACATTATTGAGGAACGTCAATTAAATGTTGCTCAAATGGACGTTTTTTCGCGTCTGATGATGGATCGAATCATTTTCCTGGGAACAGGTATTGATGACCAGGTGGCCAATATTATTCAGGCTCAGCTCCTCTTTCTGGAGTCGGTAGATGCTAAAAAAGATATACAAATTTATCTCAACTCCCCAGGCGGCAGCGTTTACGCCGGCCTCGGTATATACGACACCATGCAGTACATCAACCCTGATGTTGCTACAATCTGTACCGGTATCGCCGCCTCCATGGCTGCGGTTCTGTTGTGCGCAGGCGCAAAAGGTAAAAGAACCGCTTTGCCGCACTCAAGAGTGATGATTCACCAACCCCTTGGTGGTGCACAAGGACAAGCATCCGATATCGAAATCACTGCAAGAGAAATCATGAAACTTAAGAAAGAGCTTTATGATATTATCGCAAAACACAGCGGAAAAGATTATGACACTGTTTGGAAAGACAGTGACCGTGATTACTGGATGATTGCAGCAGAAGCAAAGGAATATGGCATGATTGACGAAGTTCTTGTTCGTCACAAATAGGCTTCATGAGTTCTGAAAAAGCAGGAATAAAATGCTCCTTCTGCGGAAGGGATAAAAAAGAGGTATCTGTTCTAATCGCAGGTATTAACGGACACATATGTAACTTCTGCATCGAACAGGCGCACGGAATTGTTACAGAAGAAAACCGCCAGAAAGTAAGCTCAGAAAACCGCAAAATCAGCCTGCTGAAACCGGTTGAAATTAAACAGCATCTCGACGAATATGTTATCGGTCAGGATCATGCAAAAAAGGTCCTTAGCGTTGCTGTTTACAACCACTTCAAACGTATTGCCCAGAAGCCTGCCTCCAATAAGGAAGAAGTTGAGATTGAAAAGTCTAATATCATTCTCGTTGGCGAAACAGGAACAGGGAAAACGCTTTTGGCCAGAACCATTGCCAAACTACTGAATGTTCCTTTCTGCATTGCCGACGCCACCGTGCTCACAGAAGCCGGATATGTCGGAGAAGACGTAGAAAGCATACTCACCCGCTTGTTACAGGCCGCTGATTACGATGTTACAGCTGCTGAACGAGGCATAGTCTTTATTGACGAAATAGATAAAATTGCCCGTAAAAGTGACAACCCCTCCATCACCCGTGATGTGTCCGGAGAAGGTGTTCAACAAGCCCTGCTGAAATTACTTGAAGGCTCAGTGGTAAACGTCCCACCCCAAGGGGGAAGGAAGCACCCCGAGCAAAAAATGGTTTCCATAAATACCAAAAACATCCTCTTCATCTGCGGAGGTGCCTTTGATGGTATTGACAAAAAAATTGCCAGAAGACTCGATACCCAAACTATTGGTTATTCCACTCCCGGAAACAAGGAGGAAATCGACAAAGAAAACCTGCTTCGATATATCAGCCCGCAAGACCTGAAATCTTTCGGTCTCATACCTGAGCTTATCGGCCGTCTTCCTGTTTTGGCGCATTTGAATCCGCTCGATAAAGCCACCCTCAGAAGAATCCTTACCGAGCCCAAAAATTCATTGGTGCGCCAGTATGTTAAACTCTTTGATATCGATGGTATCAAACTCAGTTTCGATAAATCGGCTTTGGAATTGATTGTCGATAAAGCCATGGAGTTCAAGCTTGGCGCAAGAGGACTAAGATCCATATGTGAAGCCATCATGACGGATGCCATGTTCGAAACACCGGGAACTCTGGAAAAAGAAATCAAAATCAACAGCCGCTACGCTCTGGAAAAACTTAAGAAAGCGAATTTCGCCGGACTCAAAGTAGCCTGATCAATCATGGAGAAAATTCTGAACTACATAGGCGGGGAATGGAAATCTCCTGCCTCCGGATTGTTTTTCCCAAACTTCAATCCCTCTAACGGAAAAGAATACGGGGAAATCCCCGACAGCGATGAACGTGATATTGAAGAAGCTGTAAAGGCTGCTGAAACAGCCTTCCCTGCCTGGGCTGGTACAGACAAGGATATCAGAAGTGCAATCATGCTGAAAATAGCAGCACTTATAGAGTCTCAACTTGAAAAACTTGCAATTGCCGAAACCATCGACAACGGTAAGCCACTGAGCGTTTCCAGAATCGTTGACATCCCGCGTGCTTCTCAAAACTTCTCCTTCTTCGCAAAAGCCATCACACAGTTTCACAGCGAATCGC
>JBEGML010000054.1:0-3474 GCA_041183145.1 Bacteroidota bacterium
ATATTGGTGAATTCCAATTATTTTTTAGGATTTGTGCTATGGCACGAACGCCAATATCCATCATTAAAGAAGAATCGTCACTTGCGCCAGAGCATTTATGAGAAAAAGGTCCTTAACCGTATATGTGCCATTTTATTCGTGGCGAAATCAATAACACGCTCCTGAATTGCAAACCACTAAAAACTATGAGTTCCCCTGAGACGATTAATGTTAAGCGCAAAAAATCAGCAGCAGGTTAAAGAGTCAAATTCTTTGTGCTTTGCTTGTTCTCAGGCAATTTCATTAAACATAACCAGACAATTTATACATCACATAGCCTATCCATTCGTGCAAGAGCATGTCCCAGGCCGAAAGAACTCCCGCATTTGGGATGAACAGATTGTCTGGATAAAACTTTCTTTCTCCGGCACAACGGTCGGCACTGTAGGTGTCTACCGCCATGCCTTGCTTTCTGAAACATGCCTCGGCCCTGCGCATGTGGTAGCCCGATGTTACCAGTAAATATGGTGCTTTGATGTGAAGGCTGTCAAGCATTTTTTTTGTTTCAACGGCATTCTCATGGGTATTGCGTGAATTAGGCTCAATCAGTATTTCCTCGTCACGGTAGCCAATAATCTTCAGATATTCCTTAATAAAAATGGATTCTTTTTCTTCCGGCTTACTCAAACTACCTGAGCCACCGCTGATGATGAGGGTTTTCGCTATTCCTTTTTCATACACATCAAGTGCCTGTAAAATTCGGTCAGCGCTGCGGTTGAATTGTATGCGCTTGAGATGATAATCCCAGAAACTTAATCCGCCCAGCACAATTACGGCACTGTAAGGTTTGTTTTTCAGAGAGTCTTGATTGGTGGCCCTCACTTCCCATAGGCCAACAGCTTCATTGAAAAGAAATGAATTTGAAAACAGATATAACATCAAAAAAGCAACTACCACCAGTTTGGGCTTGCGGGAATTTTTTCGCGTGAATACCGCATACAGCAATATTGCAGTCACCCAGCTCAGTGGCATGATCAGAAAGTGCAGAATCTTTGACAATACGAAGAACATGATCCAAAATTATTATATACGTTTCAAAGCTGAACAATTTTTTTTAGGCAACCTGCCTTTATCTTTTCTTTGCTTGTTTTTTTATTTCTCAGCTCAGTATTTAGCTACTTTTGAAACTACGTTTTCCTCCGGTCTAATATTTTGATTCTTCTCATTTACACATGAAATACTACGCCGGCTTTATTGTTCAGCTGTTTCTTCTTCTATCTTCTCTGGTCTTTCTGCTTTTGCGGTCTGAGCTGGAATATCTTTTGGTGCAGGGCAGGGGGCAAATTCAGATGTCTTTTTCTGCGCGTGATATCGCGGAAGCTCTCCGTGATTCGGCTATTTCGTTGAAACAGAAAGAGGGTCTTATGCTGAGTATGCAGGTGTTGAAATTTGCCAGTGAAAAAGGCCTTCATACCGGTGATGCTTACACCATGTATTGCGATGAAAAAAACGAGAAGCAGATGTGGATGCTTAGCGCGGTGCCCTCATGCTCTTTCGAATCTTTCCAGTGGTCTTTTCCTCTGTTTGGTTCCTTCAGTTACAAGGGGTTTTTCTCTCTGAACATGGCTTTGAAAGAAAAGAAAAAACTCTCTGAACAAGGATTCGACACTGAACTGGGAAAAGCTGCTGGCTGGTCTACCCTCGGATGGTTTCCTGATCCTGTCACTGCCTCTATGCTAAAACGTAAACCCTATGATCTGGCCGAGCTTCTACTTCATGAGTTGGTACATAAAACGGTTTATCTGAAAGATTCTGTAGAATGGAATGAAAACCTTGCTGTGTTGTGCGCAAGGAATTTATGTGCAGAATTTCTCAGGCAGGCAGGGCAGGAGCAGTGGCTGCATGAGTATGCTGTGTCATTGCAGGCAGAAGATTCTTTGTTGGCCTTTGCTGAACATGGTAAAAGATGGCTAAGTCAAAAATATGCTCAAAAAGACTTTAATAAGGCTGATAAACAGTCTCTGTTAAAAATTTTGGTTCAGGATTTTCTTTCCCGCTCCTGGTCGTCAGAATTTCCGAAATACAAAATTGCCGCCTCCATGCTTTATAACGGAAACGCCTGGTTTCAATCCCATCATCGTTATGGTGGCGGTAGCAAAGAACTCAGCGAGATGTTAATGAAAAAGCATCGGGGAAATGTGATGGCTATGCTGAAGGAGTTGAAAAAATAAATCTTTCTTCTTAGTCTATAATGGCAATCCAGCTTCCGCGCAGGTCGTAATCAGGATCCTTGTGTAAAGCAAGCCAGAGTGCTGCCGGTATGCCAAGGCCTGCACCCCAGAGCCCTGATATTTTCAGGGGCTCGGTATTGCCATTATCGAAATAATAAATGCCGCTGATCACGACACTCAGTCCGTAGATCCCCAAAGCTGTTTTGGCTGCTTGGTCAGCACTTTTCCTGGGCATTCTTTTTTTCTTGCTTATCCAAAGTAGGTTTTCGGGTCGCAACCTACGGCCGCTGGCATCCACGCTGCTGTCGGCAAGTGCGCGCAAAAGGCCTTTACCGGCTGTCTTTTCTCCATCGACTGCAAAGTAGTATTCTGTATTTGCGCCAATGTTCACTGTATCGTGGCTGTTCAGGTTTACCAATTTGAGGCTTTGAGATTTCGCACTGATAGGTGAAAATAGAACGAGGCAAAAAAGTATGAAGCTGTTTCTCATGTTGTTTTCTCGTTCTTCATCCGTTGACTTTGTGCATAGCTGTAATTCTCTTGCCTGTGTTTTAAGGATAAATGTCTGCTTGTGTAGGTCACATCCATTTTTTTTCAAGCAGGTTTTACCATATTCATGGCGAAAATAAGGCTTTGTACTTTACGTTCGGCAGGATGATTTTGAATTTATCAATCCCGACATATCACAAAAAGCCTTAGGTTTGTTGTCAGATTAAATGCTATGGACCTCTCCAAAATCATCGCCATCTCGGGTTATCCCGGTTTATACAAAGTAATAGCTCAGGCCAGAAACGGCATCATCGTAGAATCGCTGATTGACAAGAAAAGGATGAATGCCTATTCTCATTACAGAATCAGTGGTCTTGAAGATATCACCGTTTTTACCACTTCAGACGATAAGCCGCTGAAGGAAGTGCTGAAAGCCATTCGTGACAAGGAAAACAGTTCTCCTATCGAAGCTGCAAAGGCTGACCTTCCTACCCAACGCAGGTATATCCTTTCTATCGTGCCTGATCTTGATGCTGAAAAGGTTCACGACTCCGATATCAAAAAGATGTTAAGCTGGTACAACCTGCTGCAGTCACATGATTTGCTGAAAGATACTGAAGAGGCAAAAACCGAACAGACCACTGAGGCAAAGGCAGATGTGCCTGTGAAAAAGGCCCGCAAGGAATCTTCCGTCAAGGCCAAAGCTGATGTTGATGCACCTAAAACCAAGGTGAGCACCAAAGCCCCCCGCAAAACTGCCACAGTAAGAAAAACC
>JBEGML010000055.1:0-6340 GCA_041183145.1 Bacteroidota bacterium
ATTATCAGAGTGCCCATGATTTCCGTGAGCTACAGCTATCAATTGCCTGCGGCAGATATGGCCAGGCGCTTTCGCGCAAATTCAAATGTGGGGGTCCATTTTTTCTGGAAAACAAAAAAAAATATCCTCTGGGGCGCTGAATGGAGCATGATTTTTAGCAAAAGCCCCCGTGAGTCTGAAATGCTTGACAGCATCAAAACCTCTAATGGCAATATCATCGATCGAAACGGCGAATACGCACTGATAAGATTGTATGAACGCGGACATACCGCCTGCCTGCGTGTGGGAAAGATGTTTCCACTTTCACGCCGAAACCCCAACTCAGGCCTCTTCTTTCTGCTTTCAGCAGGCTACATGCAACATAAAATTCGTATCGATGAAATCGGTCGCCGAACCCCACAGTTAAGCCCTGATTATAAAAAAGGTTACGATCGCCTCACCTCCGGCCTGCTCACAGGAATTTCAGCAGGCTATATGCTGATTACCAACAACCGCTACCTGAATGGTTTCCTGGCAGCAGACTTCTGGCCCGCCTTTACACAAAGCCGCAGATCAATTAATTTCGATACCATGACACGTGACACCCAAAAACGTCTCGATATTCTCTATGGCTTCAGGCTAGGCTTCATTCTTCCTCTCTACCCCAAGGTGCCCAACGAGTTTTATTACAACTGATGCCGGTAATATATACCCTGCTCATACGGCTTTACACCGGTCTCATCTACTTTGCCTCTTTGTTTTCTCCAAAGGCAAAACTTTGGGTCAGGGGAAGAAAACAATTTCCTGAGTTTACTCCATCCTCCTCCACCCGCTGGTGGTTCCACTGCGCCTCCCTGGGCGAATTTGAACAGGCTCGTCCCGTTCTGGAGTCCGTCAAAAAGCAATGCCCGGATATTGAAATTATGCTTAGCTTTTTTTCTCCCTCAGGCTACGAAATCAGAAAAAATTACGCTTTTGCAAATAAGGTTTTCTACCTGCCCGCTGACCTGCCTGATTCCATGCAACGTCTGGTTAACAATATGAAACCAGATGCCTTTTTTCTGGTCAAATATGAGTTCTGGCTTAACCTGCTTCAGGTGCTTCAAAAAGAAAAAATACCCTGTTATCTTTTTTCTGCTGTATTTAGAAAGGGGCATTGGTTGTTTTCCCCGGCAGGATTTTTAGCTGTCAAAGCCCTTCAAACTTTTAATACCATTTGGGTGCAGGATGCCGAAAGTTTAAAAAGGCTTAAGCAGGCAGGCTTTGAGAATGCACAACTCGGCGGTGATACCCGTTTCGATAGGGTTAAGGAACTGCCCCTGCAAACTTTTCCCGAAAGAGAAAAAATAAGGGCACTGGCCTCAGAAAAAAAAATTTTAGTCGCCGGCAGTGTCTGGACCCAAGAGCTGCAACATCTTTTGAAGTTTGCACGGCATAAAGATTTTTCCGCCAACTGGAAACTCATCCTTGCCCCGCATGAGCCTTCATCCTTGCTTATTCAAAGCCTGAAAGACAAATTTAGTCTCTGCGGAAAAATCGGTCTGTGGAGCAAACGCCAGCTAGATGCCGATATTCTGATTGTTGACACTATCGGAGAACTGGGGAAAATTTATTCCGTAGCAGATATCGCCCTCGTGGGCGGTGGCTTTGGTAAGGGTATCCACAACATTCTGGAGCCGGCAGTTTATGGCATTCCCGTTTTCTTTGGTCCGCGTTGTTACAAAGCCCTAGAAGCACATGGATTGCTCAAGGTCGGTGGGGCCATAATCTATCGAAATGCTTCAGATCTGCAAGATAAACTCTTTGCCCTCGTCACTCAACATGGCGCTCTTGAAGAAAGCGGACTTGCTGCGGCCTCTTTCGTATCCTCAGGAAGCGGCGCCACTGCAGCCTTAATGAATTCCATATTCCCCAAAGTGTGTTAAAACACTCTTTACATGACATCCACTGCCTGCCCGAAGCGCTGTTTGTGATGCATTAAGCCTATCTTTGTCATAACTGCAGGCGTTCTCTCCCGTGAAAAGCATTTTTCTCCGCCCTTTTTTGATTCTTTCTTGCTTTCTGCTCTGCCTGTTTTCACATGCTCAGCCACTTGCCGAAGCCAAAAGAAATGCAGCACTTGCCAATTTTAAAGGTATTTCTGAAAAAATAGATTTTCTCAACCAACAGGCAGATGCTCAGTTGGATGAGGGAAATTTTGAACAGGCCATGTTCTGTTTGAATAAAGCCCTTGAGCTTCTTAAAAATCAAAATCTTCCCTACAAAGCCATTGTCACTTATCAAAATCTGGGCAATGTGCAGTCCGATATGGGGAATAATGCCGAGGCGCTCGCCTTCTACAATCAGGCTCTCGAACTTGCCAAAAGCAGCGCCAATAAAAAAGAAATGGCTTCCTGCCTGAACCTTATCGCTAATGTGCATCAGTTTCAGGGTGAATATGCCCGGGCATTGCAACTTTATGCCAGTGCCCTGCAAATCAATACCGCAATCAATGAGAAACAGGGTATCATCAAAAATCATATCAATATCGGCAACACCCACGGCTTTCAGGGCAATATGAAAGGTGAGCTAAACAGCTATGAATCCGCTTTGAAAATTGCCCGTGAGTTACATGACCTTAACCTGATTTCCAAATGCCTGAACAACCTCTCGGTCTGCTTCTATAACCAGGGGAATTATCCTGAGGCACTAAACTACCTGTTGCAGGCACTCAAAATAAATGAAACTGCAGGGAATAAAGTGTTAATTGCAGGTAATTACCTTAACATTGGTCTGGTTTATAATCAGCAGAAAAATTATGAGGAAGCCCTTAAATATCAGATGAAGTCTCTTGAGATTAACAGGGAGCTGAGATTGAAGGCTGAGATGGCACTTAACTATACTAGTTTATATCAAATTTATGATAACTTAAATGAGTTTGATTTGGCACATAAATTTATAGAGGAAGCCTTGAGAATTAATTTGGAATCTGGCAATCTGGATCGTCTGCAAGACAATTACAACAATTTAGGCCACCTTGAATTGAGAAGGGGGAATTATAGAGAGGCTTTAGAAAACTTAAAACGTTCTTTAGAAATCAACACCAAGATTTCAAAACCTGAGGGTATTTCTCTTAACCGCACCAACCTCGCTAAAGTTTACATTAAAACCGGCAGCCTGAATAAAGCCCGATCTATTCTTACAGAATCTCACATCCCAACGCTCCAAACCCGCAACAAGTTTTTGATTAAAGAACATTACCAAACCCTGGTTAATCTGGATAGCATACAATCGGACTGGAAGTCGGCATATCTGCATCACTACATCTTGAACTTGTATAAAGACAGCCTGCTTAATGAATCAAACACCAAAAAGCTGGTACAATCTCAAATGCAGTATGATTTCGATAAAAGGCAAGAGGCGGACAGATTGAAGCAGGCCACCAAGGATGCGCTTGCGGTGCAGGAAAAAAAGCGTCAACGCCTCATTACCATCATCATTGCTTTGGCTCTTCTTTTGGTGGTTTTGTTCTCTGTCCTCCTGCTCAACCGATTCAGGCTAACCTTAAAACAGAAAAAAATCATCGAAGCCCAAAAGCAGAAGGTAGAGATTCAAAAGACACTCATTGAAGAAAAAAACCGTCAGGTTACCGACAGCATCAATTATGCCCGCAAAATACAATCTGCTATTCTGCCTCCACTAAATGAGTTTCGCCAAAAACTTCCTCAGTCTTTTATTCTTTACCTGCCCAAAGACATTGTGGCAGGTGATTTTTACTGGCAGCAGCAGCTGAAGGAGGAGGTTCTGTTTGCAGCCTGTGATTGCACCGGCCACGGGGTTCCGGGGGCCATGGTCTCCGTGGTCTGCAGCAATGCCCTGAACAGGGCCATCAAAGAATTCCATAAAACCCGCCCCGGCGATATTCTGGATACCACCCTGCAGCTTGTGCTCGAAAATTTTTCTTCTTCTGAAGGAGAGTTGAAAGACGGAATGGACCTGGCCCTCTGTTCCTACAACCCCCGAACCCGCATGCTGCAGTATGCCGGCGCCAACAATCCCCTCTGGCTGGTTCGGGACAAAGAACTGATTGAGCTTAAAGCCGATAAGCAATGCATAGGGTATAATTATCAGACCAGACCTTTTTCCCAGCATGAACTTCAGCTTCAGACGGGTGACATGGTTTACCTCTCCAGTGATGGCTATGCCGATCAGTTCGGCGGAAAAGACGGGAAGAAAAAGCTGACACGTAAGCGCTTCAAGGAGATCTTGTCCCAAATCAGCGAATTATCGATTGAGCAACAGCAGCAGAGCCTTTTTGATTTTTTTCAGACCCACCGCGGAGCGCATGATCAAATTGATGATGTTTTGGTCTTGGGCTTTAGAGCCTGAATTTTTTATTATTTTTTTGCCAGTTCCTGCCTCAAGTTGTTGTATTTTACTATACTTGCTAAAACAAATTTTATATGAGAAGTAATTTTCTGTTGCTTTTCCTGTTTACAGGCCTTTTGCAAGCTTTTTCCCAGACTTCAAGCAGTACCCCCAAACGCCAAGTCGCCAGAAGCAATTACCCCCGCAATGCTCACCATGTGGTAGGCGGCGGAGGTTTTGCTGTTGAAATACGAAACGGTGAGTTGTGGGCCTGGGGTACAAATGATTTCGGTCAGCTGGGCAATGGCAATACCCTACGTCAAGAGCTTCCGGTCAGGGAGGCTACCTTTGCCAATAACTGGTCAGATTTTAATCCCGGGCAATCTCACGTGCTGGCCGTAAAATCAGATGGTACGCTATGGGCCTGGGGTCGAAATCAATTTGGTCAGTTAGGTCTTGGTGATACGCTCAGCCGCTCAGTGCCCGAGCAAATAGGTTTAGACAATGACTGGGTTACCACAGGTTGTGGTGGCAATCAGAGTTTCGCTATCAAAAGCAACGGTACGCTTTGGGCTTGGGGCGACAATAGTTTCGGGCAGCTTGGAATTGGCAATAACTCAACAAGCCCGGCCAACTGGGCACCCGTTCAGATCGGTACCGCAAACAGCTGGGTTCATGTAGCTGCGGGCAATAATTTCACAGTAGCCATGAATGCTGCGGGGGGCATGTTTACCTGGGGTAACGATGCTTTCGGACAGTTAGGAAATGGTACCGCACCTGCCAGTTTTTTGCCGGCTCAGATACAACAGGCCTCTCGCTGGACAGTCATAGAAGCAGGTGAAGATTATGCTATGGCCATACGAAGTGATGGAAATCTTTTTGCCTGGGGTCGTAACAACCGTGGGCAGCTGGGAGACAATACCCTCATCAACAAAACTGTTCCTGTCCTCATAGCCTCCACCACTCCCTGGATCGGTGTATCCTGCAGTCAGGCCGGTCCTTTCTTAAGTCTTCAGCACACCGTAGGATTAAAGGCCAATGGTACCGCCTGGTCCTGGGGTACAAGGGCATTCGGAGCTTTGGGTAATATTCAGGTAACCGCTCCTCAGGTCACTCAACCAACTCAGATTTTTCCCTCACTCAGCAATATTGTGGCAGTTGAAACGGGTAACGGCATTTCATACATACGTGATGCATCAGGACAAGTATATGCCGCTGGTACAGATACAACAGGTGCCTTTGGTAATGACTCAACAACTCAGTCCAATGCTTTCATACCCATACTTGACGTGCCTGTGTCCTGGTCATCGATGGTGAGCGGCCAAAACTACAGCGTGGCCTTAAAATCAAACGGAACCTTGTGGTTGTGGGGTTCTAACAGCAATGGTCAATTCGGTAACGGATCCTCTTCTCCTCTAAATCTCACCACAGCAACCCAAATCGGTACTGCCTCAAACTGGAAATCTGTTTCAGCAGGTGCGAATCATGTTCTGGCCATCAATGCTGCAGGTGAATTGTTTGCCTGGGGTGAAAACAGTGTCGGACAAATTGGTAATGGATCTGGCGGTGGTGCCGGCGGTGGAGGTGTAGTATCTCCAACCCTAATCTCCAGCACTATTCCATGGATATCGGTCAGCGCCGGAAATAATTTCTCTCTTGGTGTTAAAGCCGATGGCTCACTATGGAGTTGGGGCTTGAATACATCAGGTCAGCTTGGTCAGGGTAACAACACTTCCGGCACAGTGAACTTTTCTCCCGTACGTATAGGTAATTCGAATGACTGGTCTTTTGCACATGCCGGAAGAAACTCTGGTCTGGCTGTAAAGGCTGATGGAACATTATGGATGTGGGGCGACAACAGCTCCGGACAACTTGGACGTGGTAACAACAGCTCAGTTTCACAAAACTTCAGTCCTCTTCAGGTAAGCGGAAGTGATTGGACCTGCGCAGGTTTCGGATCAGGTTCTGTTCACGTTGTGGCACTAAAGGCCAATGGAACCCTTTGGTCTTGGGG
>JBEGML010000056.1:0-3733 GCA_041183145.1 Bacteroidota bacterium
GGAGTCAACCAGCTTAGAAGTCCTGAAAGATCTTTTATCGTTATCACTCATTACCAAAGATTACTCGACTATATCGTTCCTGATGTTGTGCATGTGATGGTAGATGGAAAAATTGTGAAAAGTGGCCCTGCCTCTCTGGCTCTTGAGTTGGAAGAAAAAGGTTATGACTGGATTATTGCCGAAAAGAATCTTGCACACTAAGACTATGCATGAGGTTTCAGATTCATTAAACTCGTCTGCCAGGGTCACGGGCTTACTTCCTGTTCTGGCAGTGAATAAGGATGAAGATATTCGTATTCGCGAAGCAGCGCTTGAGGTATTCAGCAAAAGAGGTTACCCTGAAAGGAATGATGAAGAGTACAAATACTCTCCTGCGGGAAAGATATTTTCAACTTTTACTTCTTCAGAAACAGGCGTTTCTCCTGTTGTTGCTGATTTGCCTTCAGGAATACGGATTTCTTTCAGCGGCTCAGCAATCATTATTTCCGGCGATGTCCGGCTTCCACAAGGATTTATCGTTTGCACTTTGCAGGATGCCCTTGAACAAAAACATCCTGCCGCAATCAGGTATCTCAATAAACTTTTCGGTCAACCTGAAGATTCATTGCTTGCATTGAACATCTCAGAAGCATTAACTGGCCTTTTTATTTATGCGCCGGTAAAATGTATTTTACCTGAGGTCTTGCATATTATTTATCCTGAATCATCGGCTGAAAACACGCTGCTGAATCTCCGAAACTTGTTTGTCTTTTCTGATCAGTCTGAATGTAACATTTCTGAATACTGGCTTTGCAGTTCTAAACAAAACCAGGGCCTGACCTGGAGTTCCGAAATTGTATTAGAAGGTTCTGCAAGACTGAACATCTATAAAAATCAGTTTGCAGAAAATGGTGCGGTTTTATTTGACCACACTCACGCACAAGTATTGGGGAAGGGGGTTTTAAAAACAGCAACTTTAAGCCACGGTGGTAAGTGGATAAGAAACAATCTTACGATTGAATTATTGTCAAGTCATGCCGAGGTGCATTTGAATGGGTTATTCAGTACTTCTGACAAACAGCATGTTGATCATCATACCGCTGTTATTCACGCAGAACCTCATTGTAACAGTTTTCAGCTTTATAAAGGCGTCTTGCAGCAGCAGTCCAGCGGAGTTTTTAACGGCAAAATACTTGTACGCAGAGATGCTCAGAAGACAAATGCCTATCAGAGCTCTCAGAATCTTGTTCTTGGAAATCATGCCTCAATTAACGCAAAACCTCAACTTGAGATTTTTGCTGATGATGTGAAATGTTCACATGGTTCATCAACAGGTAAAATAGACCATGATGCATTGTTCTATCTAAGGTGCAGAGGCTTGTCTGAGGAGAGCGCAAAGCGACTTTTAATCGATGCTTTTTCTTCTCAGGTTCTCGATACGATTGAGGATGATGCAATCAAAGCTTTTGCTTCAGGCAGGATTTTTTCTGATAGTATCTGATGTCTGTTCTGAATGTTTCAAATAATACTTCTGCTTTTGCACAGAGGGTTCGATCTGATTTTCCGTTTCTGAAAAGAACCATAAACGGAAAGCCATGTGTTTATTTTGACAATGCAGCAACGACACAAAAACCCCAGTCTGTAATTGATATTGTTGCGGATTTTTACACACATCATTGCGCCAACGTTCATCGGGGTGTTCATACTTTGAGTCAGGAAGCAACTCTGATGCTGGAGGGTGCCAGAAAAAAAACTGCAGACTTTATTCATGCATCAACAGATGAAATTATTTTCACATCGGGCACCACTGCTTCTATCAACATGGTGGCCAATGCCTTTGCAGAAAGGGATTTGCGTGGGAAATCCATTTTGGTTAGCAGAATGGAACATCATTCAAATCTTTTACCCTGGATGGAGCTTTGTAAAAAGAAGGATATAGGTCTTATTGTGGCCGATTTTAATGAGAATGGCGAACTTTCACTTGAGCAGTTAAAGGAATTGTTTCGTTCGAATGATGTGGCCCTTGTCTGCATAACGCATATATCCAATACACTGGGAACAATAAATCCTGTTGAAGATATCTGCAGTATTGCTCATGATTATGGTGCCGAGGTTTTGATTGACGGGGCGCAGGCCGTAATGCATGCCTCACCTGATATGCAAAAAATACCTGCTGATTATTATTGTTTTGGTGCGCACAAAATGTTTGGCCCATCCGGGGTGGGCGTGCTATTCGTGCGAAAAGAAAAGGTGGAGAATTTTCCGGTATTTCATCATGGCGGAGGAACCATCACAGAGGTCAGGCTCGACCATGTAAGTTATGCATCTGGTCCTGCCAGACTTGAAGCCGGAACACCAAATATTGAAGGCATCATCGGAATGGGTGCAGCGATTGATTTCATCAATGAACTTGGCCGCGATAGCATACTTTCGCATGAGCAGTGCTTGTTTGATAGTGCAATAAAAATGCTACAGGAGTTTCCCGAGTTGAAAATTCTGGGAGGGGCAAAAAATCGATGTGCCCTCATTTCTGTTTACTCACCGCGCTTTCATCCCTCCGATTTGGGAACCCTGCTGGATCAGCAAGGCATAGCAATAAGAACGGGGCATCATTGTACTCAGCCGCTCATGCAACATTTTGGCATTCCAGGAACAGCCAGAATATCGTTTGCTGCCTACAATAATGCCGAGGAAATTGAAGTTCTCAGGCAAGCTTTGAAAAAATCTCTGCGAATGTTGTTATGAAAAGTATAGAGGAAACAGAAAAAGAGGTAATTGAAAATTTTGCTCTTTTCGGCGATGATTGGGAGGCGAAATATGAGTTTCTTATAGATCTTGGCAAGTCACTCCCTTCTATGAATGAAAAGTTTAAAGATGAGCAACACCTGATTAAGGGTTGTCAGAGTAAGGTATGGTTAATGAGCGAGATGCGCGAGGGAAGATTGTGGTTCTGTGCTGACAGTGATGCCATTATTACCAAAGGAATAATTGCTTTGTTAATTCATGTGCTAAATGGACAAAGTCCTTCAGCCATAGCAAAGGCTCCAATGTCTTTTATAGAAACAACAGGATTGAGTTCTCATCTTTCTCCAACACGCGCAAATGGGCTTCTTAGCATGATCCGACAGATGAAGCTTGACGCTATAGCCCATTTAGCAAAAACAAAAAACGATTAAGTATGCCTGCCATAATTGAATCTACAGACCCGGTCTTTACACAAAAGGTCATTGATGTTTTTAAGACTATTTATGATCCTGAGATTCCTGTAGACATTTGGGAGCTGGGGCTGATTTATGAAATCAAGGTGAGCATGGAAAAAGAGGTTTTTGTAAAAATGACATTAACCTCTCCGAACTGTCCGGCTGCAGAATCATTGCCACAGGAAATTGAAGAGAAAATTCGTTCCATGGAGGAGGTTAAATCGATGAAACTTGAAATTACATTTGATCCGCCATGGGAAAGAGACATGATGAGTGAGGTGGCACAGCTTGAACTCGGATTTATGTAAACGTATGGCTCAGGAAGAAATCGTAAATAAAGTGGCATCAAGCGGAATAGTGATGCTTGATTTTGAGGAGATCTTTCCACAGGGTTTACGAATGTCTTTTGATATTAGCATTGCCTTAACGGAAGGATTAATACTTCGTGAGAAAGACTTTCGTGAATTTGTAAAGAATCATGATTGGTCAGTTTACCAAAATGCCCATGTGGCTGTTTTTTGCACCACAGACACTATAATTCCTCACTGGGCACT
>JBEGML010000057.1:0-4412 GCA_041183145.1 Bacteroidota bacterium
ATATTACCAAACCCAAATTCTGAATCAAAATGCAAAGAATGTGTTGACCTGATAGTTTCGCGGCCTATGGATACAGATTTTTATGTTTTTACCAATCCCAAAAATGAAATATACATGCTTATTACACGAAAAGAGTGGTTTGATGCCATGATGAAAAATAGCGGCGATGGTTTAGCATTAGATATCGTTACAAAAAAAAGATACAACTGTACTCAAAAAAAAATTATCAATAAAAAATTCTACCGGGGTGAGGTACAAAAACCAATCTATCTGAAAGAACTCAAAAAAAATATAATTACAAAAGAGAAAGACAGTGTCATTATCAAATTAGGCAAACTTCCGGAAAAATTTAAAGGCGAAGAAATTGAATTTAATCTGATTTTCATCAAATCAAAACACTATTGTTATTATTACACATGGGCAAGTTTAGACCGCCATAGATTTAAACTTCTCAACATGGGCCTATTTTTTGATACACTTAAATCGAATGCCCCAATATTTGACTCTATAGATGCGCACGGAAAAATTTTCAAACAACATCAAAAGTTAAGATTTGAAATTCCATTCCAGATGAACAAGTCCAGCATTTTTCCGGCTGACATCAAACACATTCAATCAACAATAAAAAAGAAAAACCTAAGTATAAAGAAAACTACGATACTGGCATATACCTCTATTGAAGGCGATCAGGAATTCAATAGAGAACTGCTTGAAAAAAGGATGAATAGTATTTTTGATGTTGTGAAGGAATTCCATGATACTAATACCATACTGGATTTACAGGCAAAAGAAAATTGGGTAGATTTTTTGATTGATGTATCAGACACAAAATATTCAGAATTGGCTTACATGAGTAAGGAAGAAATAAGAAGTAAACTTGAGGATCGTCGAATTATCAACGCCCTGAAGCCCATCCTAAAAAATCATAGAAAAGCTATAATAATCATGGAGCTGGAACAAAAAGATCTTTTCGAGGATCACGATGAGAAAGAAATCTTGCAGGAATTTTCCAAATCGATAATTGAAAAAAATATTGTTAAGGCCCTGGAAATCCAGAACTCGATTTTTGAAAAAATCAGAACCAAAGAAAGCTCTGTTGACATACTTGAAAAACTTGAAATACCCGAAGCAGCAGATTTCGGAGAATTGCTGAGTAAAAATATTTTATTCAAGTATTTGCTGGATGTTGTGGATATAGTTAAAACCTACAAGGAACTATCTGACTTGGAGAGTTTAATCCCTGATGATCGGTTTATCAAATACAACTTATGTGTATTAAAATTTCAAATTTGGCTGTTGGACGCAGATAAGATCGAACCAAAGAAATTCAAAAAAGAACTTGAAGATCTACTCCAATTCGGGATTGACTCTAATTTAGTCAAGAGAATGTTAATTAATTACGAAATACTGATGTGCGAGATTTACTACAAGGAAAGACAATTTTCAAAAATCCCCGCATCTATTGCATTCATTGACTCAACTTATACCAAATTCCCACTAACAGATTATGACTACCTCGGCTTAGCAAAATATTATACTTCCTACAAGAAATCAGACTGGGCCACCAAGCTTCTTGAAAAGAAAGTGGCTGAGTTAGACGTGAACGAGGATGTGCTCTTTTATTACATCAATCTCACCATTACAAATTATGATAAAATCAAATCACCCAGATATCAGGCTATATTAATGAACGCCAACGAACGTAACAGAATTCGGTTTTGCAAACTTTTTGATCCTTATGGAAAAGGCGGAATCACGTTTCAGCTTTTAGAAAACAGTTACCTAAGAAAAAATTATTGTTTTTATTGTAACTAGCTATGCACAGCAAAGTCGGCTCTGTAAGCTTAAAAAATTCATTGCAGGGGCAACAGCAGTGGTTTATTCTTAAATACTTAACTGATTTTTGAAGCTCCGGAGATCTGTACAAATAAATCATATTTAAGTTTATAAATAAAAAAAGCCGGATTAATATCCGGCCTTCTACATTTTTCAGCTTCTTTACAAAGCTCTGTCTAAATCAAATTGTTCCAAATAATCAGCAACCCTGCGCACAAAGCGTCCGCCCAGGGATCCGTCTACCACGCGATGGTCATAAGAATGTGACAAGAACATCATGTGCCTGATGCCAATAAAATCACCCTGCGGTGTTTCGATCACAACAGGCTTCTTCCTTATGGCTCCCACCGCTAAAATGGCCACCTGAGGCTGATTAATGATGGGGGTTCCCATCACATTTCCGAACGACCCCACGTTGGTTAATGTAAAAGTGCCTCCGCTGATTTCATCAGGTGTAAGCTTGTTCTCTCTTGCACGGTTGGCAAGGTCATTTACCGATTTTGTAAGTCCCACCAGATTTTTCTGATCGGCATTGCGTATCACCGGAACAATCAGGTTTCCGCTGGGTAGCGCTGTCGCCATGCCCACATTGATGTCTTTACGAAGAATGATATTTGTGCCGTCAACCGATGCGTTAACACCCGGAAAATCTTTGATTGCACGCACCACCGCTTCAATGAAGATCGGAGTAAAAGTGAGCTTCTCTCCTTCCCGCTTTTCAAACTGTGTCTTAACGCGGTCGCGCCACTTCACAATATTGGTCACATCGGCCTCCACAAAAGAGGTCACGTGCGGCGAAGTAGCCTTTGACCTTACCATGTGGTCGGCAATCAGCTTGCGCATGCGGTCCATTTCAATAATCTCATCGCCGGGATTTACGACGATGTTCGATTTGGCAGGCGCCACAGGAGCAGGCGCAGGTGCAGGTGCAGCAGATACCACAGGTGCAGGCGCCGCAACAGAAGCTACTGCAGGAACAACAGGCGCCGCAGTTCCGCGTGTGGCCAGATAAGCCAGTATATTTTCCTTGGTTACCCGTCCGTCTTTACCGGTGCCGGGAATGCGGTCGAGCTCATCTTGTGAAATGCCCTCTTCTTTTGCGATGGTACGCACAAGGGGTGAATAAAAACGATCGCCGGCGGCAGGACTTATTTGAGTAGTAACAGGAGCTGCCGATGCAGCAGGCGCAGCGGGGGCTGCAGCAGGTGCCACTGTAGCAGGTGAAGTTAAAGGTACAGAAGGCGCAGGTGCTGAAGCCTCAGCAGTATCACCAACAATGGCAATAGCAGAACCAACCTGTACCACATCGCCTTCATTGAAAAGCCGTTTGATCAATATACCTCCCTTGGGAGCAGGTACTTCAGAGTCAACCTTGTCGGTAGCAATCTCCAGCACCGATTCATCAGCCTCAATTTTATCTCCTTCAGACTTAAGCCATTTGGTAATGGTTGCTTCTGCAACACTCTCGCCCATTTTGGGCATAATAAGTTCAAATTGTGCCATCCTAATAATCCGGTTTTGGGCCTCAAAAATAGGAGAAAAAACGGGAAAAATGAGCCTCAAGCATTAGTAGGAAGATTTTTCAGGCTCATTAACATGGCCTCCATAAAAGAAATTCCAAATAATACAAAGAGACTCTGTTTTTCAAACTGCTAAACAGACAAAACTCACATAAATGCATTTTATTTATAACCAGGCAGAAAGTTGTCTGATGTGTGTTTAAAAGAATATCAGAGGCAGACAGACATAAATTTTTAAAAAATCCTGCCGAAAAAGTAGCCCAATGACTAACTTTGAGAAAATACAGACCCATATTTTCAACATGCTCACACATCATCCCTTCACTTCAGCGGTTTTCAGGTTTTACCTGTTCAGTATACTTGCCTTTTCACTATCCTGCAAGGGTGGATTCACAGATGGAGTCAAAACAAGCCTGAGTGCGGTTGAATTCAATGACCAACTAAACAAAACGCCAAATGCCCAAATCCTGGATGTAAGAACCCCTGAAGAGTTTGAAGGTGGTCATCTTGGCAATGCGCTCAACATTGATTACAACGGAGCAGATTTTAACGACCGAATATCTAAATTACCAAAAGATAAACCTGTATTTGTATACTGTCTAAGTGGTGGCAGAAGCTCAGCAGCTGCAGCCGAAATGCGAAAAATGGGGTTCTCTCCTGTATATGAAATGGAAGGGGGAATGATGAAATGGAGAGCCTCCGGTCTTCCTGAACAAACCATGACAGGCAAAAATGATACCGGCATGAATGAAGATCAATACAAAAATCTTATTCCCGCTAATAAAGATGTACTGATAGATTTCTACGCTGAATGGTGCCAGCCATGCAAAAAAATGAAGCCATGGCTTGATGAACTATCAGAAAAACATCCAGAAAAGATTACCGTGATACGTATTGATGCAGATAAAAATGCATCACTCTGTAAAACTCTTGGCGTAACAGCACTGCCGGTTTTAAAATATTATTCAAACGGAAAGGAGGAATGGAGCAATACCGGATTTATAGGACGCGATGATGCCTTTAAAAAACTAGGTGTTAAATAAATATTCCCTGAGC
>JBEGML010000058.1:0-3218 GCA_041183145.1 Bacteroidota bacterium
TCTTTATTGTTATAAAGCCTTTCGATAAGGTCTGCGATAGCGGAAAAGTCGCGTGGATGAGCCATACAGGCAAGGCCGCTATG
This sequence comes from Bacteroidota bacterium, assembly GCA_041183145.1. Lineage (GTDB taxonomy): Bacteria > Bacteroidota > Bacteroidia > UBA4408 > UBA4408 > JBEGML01. Next base: position 84 of record JBEGML010000058.1, read on the forward strand.
CTCTAGAATTTCTCTGCAATCTGAGGGCTCCGCCAAGGCGAGTACAGGCTTTCCCAGCACTAATAATTCAAAGAGTTTTCCCGGAATATACAATGGTCTTTGACCCTCCCGACCCGACTCCAGAGGAAGATACATAACATCTGCCTCTGATAGTTTCCTGATACTTTCCTCTTTAGGCAGATAGGAGCCAATACTTACCATTTTGCTGATTCCAAATTTATCTGCCTGCCGAACATTGGCAGGATCGATGAGCCCCCATAGTTCCACGTGAACTTTTTCTTCCCATTTGGCATCCCGTCGCAGCAGCTCCTGCAGGCCGCGGAACAAAAAGTATGCACTGCGGGTGGTTGAGTCGACATTCAGAGCCTTGAAACCCCAGAACCAGTTTTTCCAGGAATAACGCGGCAACTTTTGCTTATCGGGATCGAAGCAAGCCAGGGTGCCCGCATAGGCTATACGAAGCAAATTTTTCTCAGTATGCATTTGTGATGGCGCTTACCTTTTGTTCACTTAATATCCCCCTCTTCAGCATGAGTTTTTTCACTTCAGGAGTATTTACCACAAGGTGATCTGCGGTATTCAGAATGCGCCTCTCCATTTTGCGCATATAAAGCCAATGCATACGCGAAGGGAAATCCCATTGATAACCATCGGTAAAAGGATCTCTGAAGTCAGCCACCCATCGAATGCCTGTTTTTTTCTTTATCCGGTAACCGAGCAACGCAGAGGCGTAAGGAGCGGATGAAGTATACACCAGTTTTATTTTGTGTTTTTGGATGAGTTCCAGCGCTTTGCTCATTGCTGCTGAAGGCCAGCCTGCAGTCCGTTCCCAGAATAATGGATACAGGAAAAACCAAAATAACCGGAACAACCTGATTTTCATGAGCATCCTCTTTAGTTTAAAAGGTTCGCCGCTGCTGCATCTGTGTACCTCCATTCCCAAGGGGATTCGCTTTTTAAGACTTTCATCCCACTCATAAGCGCCTTTAACGAGGTCTTCCTCTGTTACTGTTAATACCACAGGTTCATAACCGAATTTACGCAGGTGATTCACAAAATTCAATGAGCGGTGAACACCCGGCCCCCCGCGAGGCGGAAAATGATAAGCTATGAAGAGAACCTTTTCCACATGCAGCTATCCTGCGGCAATCACCCTTCGGCGGTATTCGCTGGTTGAAAGGCCATGGCTGCGGTCAGTATAATAAACAGCAATGTTAAGTTCCGCGCCGGTAATAGGTTTTCCGCGATAATCATCACCGAGGAAACGAACGTCAATCTTCCTTGTGGTCATGATATTTAACAAATCTTCTTCACAATGATAAGTCAATACTTCATCAACGAACCTGCATGATTGCATGATCTTAACCCTCTCTTCAAGAGTGTAAACAGGTTGCTTTTTGCCCGGATTTATGACAGGGTCAATATTAGAGGCGGAGTTTATGGCTACGATAAGCTGATCGCACTGAGATTTACATTCTTCCAGCATCAGGACATGACCCAGATGAAAGAGATCGAAAACGCCACATGCAAATCCTACCTTCATGCAATTTCATTTTTAATGTATTCCTGCAGCGTGTATTTGGGTTCCCATCCAAGGATGGTTTTGGCTTTAGTGGTATCTGCAAAGGTGATGTCTGCCTCTCCTTCTCTTTTGGCAATAAATTCATAACGCTCTGAAATCAATTTGGCAAGGTCGAGAATGCTCAGTGTACTTCCAAAACCTATGTTAAAGGCGGTATTGATTCTCTCAGGGTGAATGGCCGCGAGGTAATTCGCAAGGGCAAGATCCTGAACATGCACAAAATCACGTTTTTGTTGCCCATCACCTGTAACAAGCAAAGGCTGTTTATTTCTGAAACGATTGAGAAAAATTCCTACAACACTGCTGTAAGCATTGAATTTGTTTGCAGGATTAAAGCTTCTGGGGCCGTATGGATTAAAATACCTCAGCGTGACATAGTCAACGGGATAACGCGTGCTTAGCAGCTCGAGGTAACGCTCAACCTCATATTTTTGAAAAGCATAGGGGCTCAGGCAATCAACCTTTTCATTTTCAGCGGTGGGTATATGTTCGGGAGTTCCGTAGATAGCACTTGAACCGCTGTAAACAATACGGGGAAAATAATTTTCACGTATCATCATTTCGATGAGTCCGGTTGCGCGCATAACATTGTGCACAATGTGTTCATTCACCAATTCAAAACTGGGTTGTATGCGAGGCAGTGCAGCCAGGTGAAAAACATATTTGTATGGTTTCAGGGAGCTGAGGTTCCCGATATCATCTTCAATAAAAGTGAAGCGTGAATCTGAGAGATGATGACTGATATTTTCTTTGTTACCCGTACTCAGGTTGTCGATTCCCGTAATCTGCCAATCTGTATTGGCAATCAGGAAATCGAGAAGGTTAGAACCTATGAAACCGGCAGCACCGGTTATGAGAGCATGCTTAGTCATCAGGCACAAAGAATATCCAGCACCATATGAAGGATTACCTGGTGGTAACATTCCACAATGCCATAACTTTCAGACTCCAGATAGAAATTCAGGTGCCCCATTTGACGGAGGCGGTTATCGGGTTTAAAGCCGGACAGGGTAATTACACATCCACCCTGATTCTTTGCCACCTCAACGGCATTGGTAATATTTTTTGAATTTCCTGAGGAGCTGATAGCCACCAGCATATCACCGGGTTCAAAATGTAACTTGAGGTATTCTGCCATGGCCTGTTCGTAACCGTAATCATTGGCATAACAGGTAATCAGGGCAGCATCTGAAAAAGCGAAGGTTTTGAAACGTCCCATTTTCCCGAAATCTTCCATCATGTGCGAGCATATGGAGTTGCTGCCTCCGTTTCCGAGAAAAAAAATTCTTTTTACCGGACGAGTCAGTGCTACCGCCTCATCGATTTGTTTAAGCAGAACCGGATCAGTAAAAAAACGGTTAAAATGTTCAACGTAACTGTTTGTCAGCATAAGGAATAAGATTAGATTTTGTGACTGATTGCTCATTACACAACCAGGTTGTACTTAAAGCTGCAGCAAGGGAAGGTATGGTGAGATCGGCATCGGCCCCATCAAGGTGTATGGCAAGACAAGCGAAGGCGAAGAAGGTATCTCCTGCCCCTATGGTATCTAC
>JBEGML010000059.1:0-3507 GCA_041183145.1 Bacteroidota bacterium
GTGTTAAATTGCCTTCAAAATAATTTTCCTGAAAAAATATTGCTCAAAACTTGAATTTTCGGAGGAAATATGTAAATTTGCAACACTTTTCCGAAACAAAACGGAGGGGACCTCAAGTCCCCTCTTTTCTTTTGATAGGTTATGATCGCAAAAAACCAAGTCCTAGAATCTCTGCAGCACCTGATTTCGAACACCGATATCTTCATTGTGGATATTTCAGTTTCTGCCGCAAACAGAATAAAAATTCTGATTGACAGACCTCAGGGCCTTGGTATTGCAGATTGCGCCAACATTAGCCGCGGCCTGGAGGAAGCACTGGACCGCGATGCTCAGGATTTTGAACTCGAAGTCTCAAGCCCGGGTGCTGAATCAGTTTTTAAGGTGCCGCAACAATACCTGAAAAACATTGGTAAGCCAATAGAAGTGCGGTTGACTAATCAAACTATTGTTAAAGGAAAACTAATTGACTATCAAGCTGATTTCTTAAGCATCAGACCCGATAATCAAGGTAAAAAAAAGGAAAAAAAATCGCCCGAATGCCTTTCCATCCCACTGAATGAAATCAGTCAGGTTAAAGGCGTTGTATCATTCACTTTTAAATGAGCCATGAATCACATCAATCTCATTGAATCATTCTCCGAATTCAAAGAATTCAAAAACATCGACAGGCCAACGCTGATGAGCATCCTTGAAGAAATCTTCAGGAGCATGATCATTAAAAAATATGGAACAGATGAGAACTTCGATATCATCATCAACATAGACAAAGGAGACCTTGAAGTATACAGAAACAGGACAATTGTAGATGATGAATTTGCCGAAGACAGTTTTGATTACGATGAAAGCAAACACATCAGCCTGACTGACGCCCGCAAAATTGACCCCGATTTCGAACTCGGGGAAGAAGTCACTGAGCCGGTTCGCTTAAATGACTTTGGTCGTAGATCGGTTTTGGCCCTAAGACAAAATCTTGTCTCTAAAATCCTGGAGCTGGAAAAGGATGGAATTTTCAGAAAATATAAAGAAAGAGAAGGGGAAATTGTAACAGGGGAGGTTTACCAAATCTGGAAAAGAGAAATCCTACTGCTTGATGATGAAGGAAATGAACTCGTGATGCCTAAGTCCGAGCAAATTCCCTCAGATTTTTTCAAAAAAGGGGATACCGTAAAAGCTGTGGTGGCTCGTGTAGAACTTAAAAACAGCACACCTTCCATTATTCTGTCAAGAACATCTCCGGTGTTTCTTCAGCGATTGTTTGAACAGGAAGTGCCCGAGGTTTTTGACGGACTTATTACCATCAAAAAGATTGTACGTGAACCTGGTGAGAGATCCAAGGTTGCTGTAGAGTCTTATGATGATCGCATAGATCCTGTTGGAGCATGCGTGGGTATGAAAGGATCAAGAATTCATGGCATAGTCCGCGAATTAAAAAATGAAAATATTGATGTTATAAACTTTACCAATAACATTCAATTATACATTCAACGTGCACTCAGCCCGGCAAAAATTACTTCAATCAAGATTGATGAAGAAAGCCACAGAGCCGAGGTTTATCTCAAGCCCGATCAGGTTTCTCTGGCAATCGGAAAGGGTGGACATAACATCAAGTTGGCAAGTAAACTTACCGGTTATGAAATTGATGTTTATCGGGATACTGATATGGATCAGGAAGATGTCGATCTCGAAGAATTCGCCGATGAGATTGAGCCTTGGATCCTCGATGAACTAAAATCGATTGGATGTGATACAGCGAAGTCTGTGCTAGAACTTAGTACCGATGAATTGGTAAAACGCACCGACCTTGAAGAAGAAACCATTAAGGAAGTAAGGGCCATTCTTCAGTCTGAATTTGAATAACCAGAATCTAAATCTCTAAAATCCTAATGGCCGAATCCCAGGATCAAATAAGACTTTCTAAAGCAGCCAAAGAATTCAATGTCGGAGTGTCAACTCTGGTTGAATTTCTTTCAAAAAAAAATCTCGTTAAGGAATCACTTAATCCGAACTCCAAAATATCTCCCGAAGTTTATGAAATTCTGGAGAAGGAGTTCATGAAAGATAAGGTTGTTAAGGAAGAATCCAGGGCAGTGGGATTAACAACTAAATCCAAAAGAGAGGCCGCCATTGCTGAAACCAAAACGCCTGAAATTTCTGCTGCACCACCCGCACAGAAAGAGAAAGATTCTGAGCCGGATCAGATTAAGGAGCTCATAAACAAGCAACCTGAAGAAACTCCAATTCTAACTCCTGAAAAGCCGGAAAAAGAGGTTGTAGTTGTTGAAATTCCTGCTCCTGCCCCTGCTCCTGCTCCCGAGGTCACTGCACCTGATAGTCCGGAAAGTGATGTTATTAAAGCCAAGCCGGCTGAGATGAAGGGGCCAGTCGTAAAAGGTAAAATTGATTTATCCCAAACTGGCAAAAAGAAGAGCGGAAAATTCAAAGATGAGAAACCCTCACAAGACCAGAAGCCTGCACATTCTACTCAGAAGGAAGTTCCTCAGAAACCCAAGCAAACTGAAGCTGTCAAAGAGAATATTGCTCCTGCCCAATCTGCCCCTGAATTGCCACCTGTGGCAGTTGAGAATCAAAAGCCCGATGAACCTGTCAGGCCACCGGAACCTGATGTGCATGTCACTCAATACGAAAAACTTGAAGGTCCAACCATCCTCGGTAAAATCGAGCTAAAAGATGATAAGAAGAAGGCAACTCCGGTCGCCTCGAGCAGTATGTCTGCCGACCAAAAGAAGAAACGCAAAAGAATTAAAAAGGGGCCAATCACGAATGTTCCTGATCAATCTTCACAGGCGGGGCATAGTGGCGGACAACAAAGGCACCCAAGGTCCAATGATAGAAAACCTGACCGCAGACAGCCGGCTGCAAAGCAGGAATTGACTCAGGAAGAAATTGATAATAAAATCAAAGAAACACTTGCCCGGCTCAGTGGCCAGGGTAAATCCGCATCCTCAAAATATCGCCGCCAAAAAAGAGACAATATAAGCCTGCAGATCCAGGAAGAACTTGAACAACAGGCCGCCGGAAAAAGAAACTTACGCGTAACCGAGTTTATCTCAGCAAACGAACTGGCATCTTTGATGAATGTTCCTGTCAACCAGGTTATCTCCACTTGTATGAGCCTTGGAATGTTTGTAAGTATCAATCAGCGCCTAAGCGCTGAAATCATAACCATCGTCGCTGAAGAGTTTGGCTTTAAAGTTGAATTTGTTTCGGCCGAGACTCAGGTCGCCACTGTGGAAGAAATTGACAATGCCAATGATCTTAAACCCCGTCCTCCGATTGTAACGGTAATGGGGCATGTCGACCATGGTAAAACATCTCTGCTTGACCATATCCGAAAAAGTAATGTAATTGCCGGGGAAGCAGGCGGAATTACTCAGCATATTGGCGCATACAATGTGGAGTTAGACAATGGCAAGCGTATCACCTTCCTCGATACCCCGGGTCACGAGGCCTTTACAGCCATGAGGGCAAGAGGGGCTCAGGTTACTG
>JBEGML010000060.1:0-2622 GCA_041183145.1 Bacteroidota bacterium
ATTGTTGATTATGCTGTGTTTGATCGCAATTCCCTTGTGGTAGCCTCGGCCGGTAATAATGGAGATGATCAACTTTTCTTTCCCGCTTCCTATCGCAACGTTATCAGCGTTGCTGCAAGCGACCAGAACGATAACAAAAAAGCCAATTCCAGTTATGGAAATAAGATTGATCTGGCTGCGCCGGGTGAGGATATTTTTAGTACCTGGGTGAATGCAGGTTATACCGCTTCAGGTGGAACATCTTCTGCAGGTCCCGTTGTTGCGGGGGCTGCAGGAATTGTAAAAGCTTTTTTCCCTGCTCTCAGCGCTCTGCAGATAGGCGAACAACTCAAGGCAACTTCTGATGTCATTGATACTATACAGCAAAATCTGCCCTATCTCGGTAAACTCGGTAGAGGCAGAGTGAACCTTTTCAGAGCACTTACTGAATCCAACCATCCCTCAGTGGTGCTTGTTCAGGATAACACCACAGATAATGGTGACATGGCTTTTGTTGCCGGAGATACGCTGAGCCTGACCGGAATATTTGTGAATTATCTCAATCAGGCTCCTGCTGTTACTGTTGAGTGCTCCACTGACTCCCCTTACATCTTATTCCTTGATTCTACGACTTCTCTCGGTGATATCGCTGTTATGGATTCCGCCTCTAATGACGCTGATCCGTTCAGATTCGTCATACTTTCAGGGGCGCCCGTAAATCATAAGGTTCAAATAAAGTTGAAAATCATTTCTCCGGGTTATGAATGGTTGGAATATGTCACCGTTATGGTTAATGTGGATTACCTCAACATTTCAGTGAACAATGTCTCAACAACCATAAGCAGTAAAGGAAACATTGGTTACAGTTCCTATGGTGCTTCACAGGGACTCGGATTTGTTTACAACTCTCAAAACCTCCTGTTTGAGGCTGGTTTGATGCTCGCATCTTCTTCTGCATTGGTTTCTGATCGTATAAGGTCTAATCCGGGAGCTGCAGATAATGACTTGTTGTCTGTCACCAATATTCATCCTGTTCTGCCTTCGTTGATTTCCGATTTTGATTGTGAAGGTGTCTTTAATGATTCAGGTGCCAACAATCCCATTCCACTTAAAGTTCTTCAAAATGCATATGCTTGGGATACGCCCGGAAATGAGAGATATGTACGCTTTGAATACCGTATAATTAACCCTTCCGGTAGTGTAGTAAATAATGTTTATGCCGGTATTTTTGCTGACTGGGATATTATGAACGCCAGCATGAATAGGGCAGATGTTGATCCCCAAAACCGCATGGGATATTGCTTCAGCTCTCAGCCTCAGGGTTTATACGCTGCTATTCAACTACTGAGTCAGCAAACTTTCAGGGTTTACAGCATAGATCTTGTTACCGGTGGACTCGGAGGGATAAATCTGGCAGATGGTTTTGACTCGCCGGAAAAATACACCTCACTTTCTTCTCAACGTATTCAGGCCGGAACTGGAGGCTCAGGCAACGATGTAGCCCAGGTTGTCGGTAGCGGTCCTTTTGATATTAATCCTAACGATACAATCACTCTGGTCTTCGCCCTCCATGCCGGAAACGATCTTGCCCAAATCCAATCTTCTGCCCAAAATGCCTTTATTCAATTTAACGGTTCGCCGGTAGGTGCGTCACGTTCGTTGTCTGCTGTTTATCACTCTGTAATTGCCCCGAACCCTGCCGACGATTTCCTGAATATTTCAATTAATCCTGAGGCTGGTATTGAGATTTTCAGCAGCACCGGCATGAGACTTTCTGTCGTTACTGAAGCATCTGCAAAAGGTATGCTGCAGCTCCCAACCAAAAACTTACCTGATGGAATTTATTTTCTGAAGATTACAGACAAGGGTAAATCAGTAACCAATAAATTTGCTGTCATTCACAGATAAAATAATTTTTCTCGAAAGGTTCATGCGGCGGGCGTTATTCCTCTTAATTTTTTTCACCATACATCTCTGCAGTGCACAGGATAAATTTCTTGTGGTTGAAGGGAAGTTTACTCTGGATCCGCCTTTACCGGAACCGCCTGTCATTCTTGTCTCTAAAATATCTGGTGGCTCAGATCGTGTACAGGTCGATAAAGAGGGAAATTACACTATACGCCTGGATTTTCAGAAGGAATACAAAATCCTTTATTCAAGAAAAGGCTATGTTTCACAATTCATCACAGTTAATACAAACGTAGACAAAGAAAGAATTTCCGATGCGTTCTATCCCGAAGAATTTAATGTAAAACTTTTTGAAGATGTACCCGGGCTAAATACTACCGAAATCGTAACAAATCCAATTGGGAAAATTTTCTATCAGGAAGAACTGAATGATTTCGAATGGGACGATACCTATTCCGCTGCCATGCGCGAAAAACTTGAATCACTCAGGGCAGAGGTAAAATTGCAAAAGGAAAAAAACAAGCAAAATGCTCTTTCTGCTGTGGAGCTTGAGAAAATGAGAGCAGCTGAAGAACAGCGTATCAGGTTAGAGGAAGCTGCACGTAAAAAGGCTGAAGAGGAAGCGCGTAACGCGGAAAAAATTAAAAAGGAAAAAGAGCTGGCTGAAGCAAAGAAAGCTCGTGAGGCTGAAGAACAGGCTCGTAAAGATAAAGAGTCAGCTGATGCACGCGCAAA
>JBEGML010000061.1:0-2600 GCA_041183145.1 Bacteroidota bacterium
TCTTATCAACCTTTATCGTTCAACCGGACACCTGTTCACAAAAACAAATCCGGTCCGCGAAAGAAGAAAGTACACCCCAACACTTGACGATATACACCTGCTCGGCCTTGATGAAGGTGACATGGATACAATTTTTCAGGCTGGAAAAGAAATCGGCCTGGGACCAGCCAAACTCAAAGATATCATAGCCTTCCTTAAACAAACTTATTGTAACACCATCGGGGTTGAGTTCATGTATATCAGAAATACAAAAATCCTCAACTGGCTGAAGGAAAAAATGGAAGGAGTGCGTAATAAGCCTTCCCTTAGCCTCAAAGAAAAAACCAGGTTGCTGGAAAAAATCAGCAAAGCCGTTGTGTTCGAACAATTCCTGCACACCAAATTTGTTGGACAAAAACGTTTTTCAATTGAAGGAGCAGAGGCTTTGATTCCTGCCCTTGATGCCGTCATTGAAAAAGGTGCCAATCTGGGGATAGAGGAATTTGTCATTGGTATGGCTCACAGAGGCAGATTGAATGTTCTCGCCAATATTTTAAACAAAACCTATGAAGACATTTTCACAGAATTCGAAGGCAAAGAATATGAAGATGCGCTTTTTGACGGAGATGTAAAATATCATCTGGGCTATAGTACAAACATTGTCACAGAAGAAGGAAAAAAAGTTCATCTTAGCCTCACTCCCAACCCCTCGCACCTCGAGGCGGTCGGTCCGGTGGTAGAGGGAATAAGCCGCGCAAAGATTGATCAGAAGTACAACGGTGACAATACGCGACTTGCTGCAATTCTTATTCACGGAGATGCTGCAGTTGCAGCTCAGGGTGTCGTTTATGAAGTTATCCAGATGTCGAAGCTGGAAGGTTATACCACAGGGGGCACCATCCACCTGGTCATCAATAATCAGGTAGGTTTCACAACTAATTACCTTGACGCTCGATCAAGCACCTACTGCACAGATATTGCAAAGGTTGTACTTTCTCCTGTTTTTCACGTGAACGGCGACGATGCAGAAGCCATGGTTTATTCAATCAGACTGGCCATGGAGTTCCGTCAGAGTTTCAGACGTGATGTATTTATAGATCTTCTGTGCTATCGGAAATACGGCCATAACGAGGGCGATGAACCTCGCTTCACACAACCTCTTTTATACAAAGCGATCGCTGCACACCCTAATCCAAGAGAAATTTATTTTCGACAACTGCTTGCAGAAAAATCTGTGGATGAAAATGCAGCCAAACAGCTTGACAAGGAATACAAACAACTTCTTCAGGAAAGATTGGATGAAGCCAAACAGATCAGAAAATCAAAAATAACCTCTTTCCTTGAAGGCTCATGGAAAGGTGTTCGTCTCCCTAAACCGGAAGATTTTCATGAATCAGTTTCTACTGCAGTTGATGAAAAAATTCTTCGCTCACTTGGTGAGAAAATCACTCTGATTCCCGGAGGCAAAAAGTTCTTCAATAAAATAGAAAGTATCCTGAAAGATCGTCAAAAAATGATTCAGGGAGATGGGCAACTCGATTGGGCTATGGGGGAATTGCTCGCCTATGCCACTCTTCTAAATGACGGATACAACATCAGATTTTCCGGACAAGATGTCGAAAGAGGAACCTTCTCCCACAGACATGCAGTGATAAAAATTGAAGATTCTGAAGAAGAATACGTTCCGCTGAGAAACCTTAAAGCCGAACAAGGGAAATTTCATATTTACAACTCCCACCTTTCGGAATACGGAGTGTTAGGCTTCGAATACGGCTATGCCATGGCATCACCATATGGACTCACCATATGGGAGGCTCAGTTTGGAGATTTTAGTAACTGCGCACAGGTAATCATCGACCAGTATCTGAGCAGTGCAGAAGACAAGTGGAGAAGAATGAATAATATCTGCCTCTTACTTCCTCATGGTTACGAAGGTCAAGGTGCCGAACACTCCAGCGCAAGAATGGAACGCTTTCTGGCATTGTGCGCATCAAACAACATGTATGTAGTGAATTGCACCAGTCCGGGAAACTTCTTTCATGTTTTAAGAAGACAATTAATAGGTGAAATTCGCAAACCACTCATCGTGTTCTCACCAAAGAGCTTACTCAGACATCCAAAGTGTATTTCTACATTCAACGAACTTAGCCAGTTAAAATTCAGAGAACTCCTTGATGACATGCAGGCAGAAGGCTCAAAAATCGAAGCTATTGTGCTATGTACAGGAAAAATCTACTATGAACTTGCAGACCGAAAGCAACAGGATGGCTTGGAGCATATTGCCATTATCAGAGTGGAACAAATATATCCTTTCCCGATAGTGCAACTGAAAAATCTTCTTGAGAAAAAATACAAATCATACAAGCAGATTTACTGGATACAAGAAGAACCTGAAAACATGGGAGCATGGGCATTCATCCTGAGAACCCTGCGAAACTATCACCCCGAAGTAATCGCAAGACCAATCAGCGCAAGCCCTGCAACAGGTTCATACAAACAACATAACAAGCAGCAGGCTGAACTCATGGACAGGCTCGCCGCAATTCCCGGAGCAAAAACCGGAGCAAAAACCAGTACCAACAAAACTGTTAAACCATAATACTTCTCATAAGTATGATTAT
>JBEGML010000062.1:0-6436 GCA_041183145.1 Bacteroidota bacterium
TATCAAAGGGCTATCTGAAGAAACTACCACTGGCGTTCACCGTCTTTATGAAAGGGTCAAAAATGGCACCCTCCCAATGCCGGCAATTAACATTAACGACTCTGTAACCAAAAGTAAATTCGACAATAAATACGGCTGTAGAGAATCTCTTCAGGATGCCATCAGGCGCTCTACAGATTTGATGCTCGCAGGAAAAGTTGCCGTTGTGGCAGGATATGGTGATGTGGGTAAAGGTTCAGCCGAGTCGCTCTCCAGTGCCGGAGTTCGTGTTATTGTTACAGAAATCGATCCAATTTGTGCCCTACAGGCCGCAATGGAGGGTTACGAAGTAAAGCGAATGGATCATGCTGTTCCAATGGCAGATATTATTGTGACTGCAACAGGAAATAAAAACATCGTTGTCGGAAAGCATTTTCAGGCAATGAAACATAACGCTGTTGTTTGCAACATTGGACATTTCGATAACGAGATTGACATGGCTTGGTTAAACCAAAATTATGGTCATACTAAAGATACCATCAAGCCTCAGGTTGATAAATATACGCTTGACGGAAAAGACATCATCGTACTTGCTGAAGGAAGACTTGTTAACTTAGGTTGCGCCACAGGTCATCCTTCTTTTGTAATGAGTAACTCATTTACAAACCAGACTCTCGCACAGCTCGAGCTGTGGCAGCATTCTGATAAATATGAAAATAAAGTCTATACTCTTCCCAAACATCTTGACGAAATGGTGGCCCATTTGCATCTTTCTAAAATTGGTGTTGAGCTGGATACACTTACCCCCGATCAGGCTGATTACATCGGAGTAAAGGTCGAAGGACCATTCAAACCTGAATATTACAGGTATTGATAATTGCACTTATTAAGGTAAAAGGGCGAGATTTTCTCGCCCTTTTTAGTTGGTTATCAACACTCTCTGACCGTCAAAAGAAGTCATGTATTCTTGCAGGCCAATACTAGCCGGGCCCTTTGTTACCGAGCCATCGGTTAGGATAAATTCAGATCCGCAGCAAGAATCTGTTGCTTGAATCTGAGTGTTGTTTACAGACACCTTGCCACAGATATTGTCTGGCTCAAATGTGCAATGACGGTCATAGGAAACAAAATCATCTTGTCCGCGCCTGTATACAATTATACCCCGTGATCCACCATTGATGTACATCCAGCCCCCTACAACATTAAGCCTGTTGAATTGAGGATCTGCTATGTAAATAATAGCATTAACGGGCACGTAAGGAATGCGCGGGTTGTTTTTTTCACGGCAAGATAGCTCCACAAAAACCAATAGAAAAGCAATAAATTTCAATCTCGAAAGAGAATCAAAAGAGGTCATTAAGGCCGATTTTTATTGGCAAAGTTCGTTAAAGTCTGGTATTAAACTAAGATAGAAAAAAAACAAAAAACCTTTCCTTTGTAATAAGGACAAAAAGGATGAAAGGATTAAACGTTTTTTTTCTGCTTGTTTTTTTTCTCATAAATCCCTGTATGGCTCAGGAAAACCTCAGGTCAAGGGAGGAGCAACAGAAATATGATGAAAAGCAACAAAAGATTTTAGACGCCCAGGAATCAGGGCGTAAACGCCACAAATCCCTTCAGAAAAGGAAGGTGAGAAAAAGAATGCGTGCAAGCGAAAAGAAGGCTCGGAAGGTTAATGAAAACAGGAAATCATTCTTTTTATTAAGACTTTTTCGCCGAAACAGGTAGGAAAGGACCTGACCAAAAAAACAATATAAACTCAATAGCTAAAATAAACGCTTTACAATCAAGTATTTAACAAAATTTGGTTGAAAGAATGTTAATTACATATCTTTACGACCCCTCAATAATTGACTAATTACCTAACAACGCACTAACAGTATGGTAAGAAAGCTTTACCTCACAGCACTGGTCTGGCTAGCCGGATTAACGCTTGCATTCTCACAAGGATCTATTAAAGTAACCGTAACCGACGGCAGCAGCGGAGAATCTGTCCCATTTGCTGTGGTAACGGTTTTTTCAGGCAATGTTCAGGTTGGGGCAGTAGCCGCTAACCTTGACGGAGAGGCTGTTATCAAGCCTCTGAATCCGGGGAATTACAATGTCACTATTTCTTACACCGGATACCAAACCAAAAAAGTGACGAACGTAGTTGTTTCCAACAACAATGTCACTTACCAAAATATTAAACTTACTCCTTCAATAACAGATTTAAATACTGTTGAAGTTGTAGCTTATCAGGAGCCATTAATTGACCCAAACACCTCTGTAGGCGGTACAACGACCAAGGAGGAGTATCAGAGGATGGCAACTAAAAATGTGAACTCAGTGGCTTCTCAGGTTGCAGGCGTCGTTCAGACTGACGAGGGCGGAGAACTTAATATCAGAGGAGGAAGGAGCGATGCCAGTCAGGTATTTATTGATGATATGAGGGTAATCGGCTCCTCAGGTTTGCCACAGTCTTCCATTGAGCAAGTGCAGGTAATTACGGGTGGAGTTCCCGCTTCATATGGTGACGCTACATCAGGTATCATATCCATTACAACACGTGGTCCACAAAGCACCTTTTTTGGTGGTGTTGAAGCTATCACCTCAGAGTTGACAGATAATTTCGGTTATAATTTTCTTGGATTTTCAGCTGGTGGCCCAATTTTGACAAAAAAAGATTCAGCGGGAAATGTTAAACCTCTGATTGGTTTTATTCTTTCCGGAGAGGTTTCCACAGAAAGAGACGCAGATCCAAGTGCTATCGGTATGTGGAAAGTTAAAGATGATGTGCTGCAGGGTTTAAGAACCAACCCGGTCAGACCGGCCAGTCTGGGCGGTGCAGTTCTTTCTAATTCTGAGTTTGTCACCAGAAAAGATCTTGAACAAATTCCTGCCAAACAAAACGTAAGAACCAATTTTGCCCGTCTCAATGCCAAGCTAGATTTCAAACCAACGGAAAATCTTAATGTCACTCTTGGCGGCTCTTTTGACTACAACAATCGTCATGATTTTATTTATGAATACGCACTTTTCAATCCAGGAAATAATCCACAGAGTATCGATAACACCTGGAGGGTATATGGACGCCTGACGCAAAAATTTGGCGCCCAGGGTTCCGAAGGCGAAAAATCGGCATCCAACCTGAAAAACGCCTTCTATACCTTGCAGGTTAATTACTCTCAGGTTAATGAATTGCAGCAGGACGATAGTCATCAGGACAGATTTTTTAATTATGGCTATGTCGGAAAGTTCAAAACTCATCAGGCCAGAACTTATTCATTGGGCGATGATACCTTGTTAGGTCTTCGTAATGTTTGGATTCATGATGGCTTCAGAGACACCTTGGTCACTTTTCAGGCAGATACCCTTACAAACCCAACAACAGCAGCTTATACTCAACAATACTACCGACTCAAGGGAGATGATGTTTTCGGTAACTATGAAAACCTGTTTCAGATTCAGGCAAACAATGGCCTCCTGAATGGAATGAGACCCGGCAACGTCTACGCCTTATGGTTCAATACCGGTCGTGAATACAACGGATATCAAAGAGACCGGCAGGAGCAATTTAGGGTTCTTACCAGTTTTAACGCCGATATTAAAAACCATAACCTTCAAATTGGTTTTGAATACGAACAAAGAAATGTGTCACAATATTTTGTCAGCCCTATAGGATTATGGACTCTCATGAGACAGTTGGCAAATGATCATGTTCAGGAGCTTGATAAAAGTAATGGTCAGGTAGTTTCCAACGGAGTTATTGATACTGTCAATTATACCAGGAAATATGATGCTTCTAAAGAAAGACAATTCTCACGCAGCCTGAGGCAAAAGTATGGTATTGCAAATAACGAGTGGGTGGATATTGACAATATGACTCCAGACATGTTCTCAATGGATATGTTCAGCGCCGATGATTTGCTAAACAACGGTAATGCTTACGTTGGTTATTACGGATATGATTATCTCGGAAATAAGCTTTCTAAGGATCCCGCATTTGAAGATTTTTTCACTGCAAAAGATCAGAATGGTAATTACACACGTCCTATCGGAGCATTTAAGCCCATTTATATTGCCGGTTATATCCAGGACAGATTTGATTTTAAGGACCTGAAGTTCAATATTGGGGTAAGGGTTGACCGCTTTGATGCCAATCAAAAGGTCTTGAAAGATAAATACTCACTTTATGAAACGGTTAAGGCTGGTGAGGTTAGTCAGCTTGCAGGAAGAAATATTTCACACCCAGGCAACATTGGGAACGATTATGTTGTCTATGTAAATGACGTGAGAAATCCAAGTGCTATAGTAGGATACCGTAACGGTGATCGTTGGTACAACGCTCAGGGTGTTGAAATCGCTGATGCCAGCGTTCTTGCAACCGGAGGAAGCATTAATCCATACTTGGCAAACCCAGAGGTTAACATCCGCGACACAACATTTAATCCTACCACTAGTTTTGTAGATTATGATCCTCAGGTAAACTTCATGCCAAGGATTGCTTTCTCTTTCCCTATTTCTGACAAAGCAAATTTCTTTGCTCACTATGATATCCTCACTCAGCGTCCAACCTCCAATGTGAGACTCGATCTTTTGGGATATTATTTCATGGATGTAAATCCAGGAGGCGTTTTGAACAATCCTAATCTGCAGCCTACCAAAACAGTTAATTATGAGCTTGGTTTTGCACAGGTTCTTAATGAGAATAAAAACTCCTCTATCACGATTTCGGCTTTTTATAATGAGCTCCGAAACATGGTACAGGTTCAGCGTGTAAATCAGGCGTATCCTGTAAGCTATACTTCATTCTCTAATATTGATTTTGGAACAGTAAGTGGTTTTTCAATCGCCTATGATCTTAGAAGAACAAGAAATGTGTCCCTCACCGCGAACTACACACTCTCTTTCGCTAACGGAACAGGTTCAAACAGCTCATCAGCGTTTAACATTATCAACAACTCGAATCAGCCAAATTTAAGAACAACCATTCCTTTGGACTTCGATCAACGCCACAATTTTGTGACTAACGTTGATTATCGTTTTGCGTCAGGAGAATATTATAATGGTCCTAAAATCTGGGGTAAAAATATCTTGGAAAATTTTGGTGTTAATCTAACTGCACGCGGTAGCTCCGGAACACCATATAGCCGTCAAGGTAACATTACACAAGAAGGTGCTGTTGGTTTGTCTCAGATATCAACCCTGCGTGGCAACCTTAACGGTTCTCGCCTACCGTTCCAGTTCCGTCTTGATTTGAGAGCAGAAAAAAGCTTCCCGGTAACCTTTGGTAAGAAAAAAGATGGAGAGTCTCGTAAGGGAAATCTGAATATTTATCTGCAGGTCCTCAACTTACTTGATGCCCAAAATATTATAAGTGTTTACAGGGCAACTGGTAACCCTGATGATGATGGCTACCTGACTGCGCCGGCATCGCAGAGTACGATAAATGCACAAATTAACCCACAGTCATTTATTGACCTGTACAACGTCAAAGTAAATAACCCAAATAACTACAGCATACCGCGCCGTGCCAGAATCGGAGTTATGCTTGATTTCTGATAACTTAATTGTCCTGTTAGCAATATGCACCCAAGTCAAAATAAGAACAAGAAAACTACAACAACAATGAGAAAGCTCCAATTAATCCTTCTGACAATGTCGATGGGCTTCGGTTTCGCTGCTTATTCAAGAGAAAACGTGGGTCCGAATGGATTCAGGGTTACTCAGGCTTCTGCAGTCACCTCTGCGTGCGTCCCGGCTACATCAAAAAAAGATCTGGATTTCAACAATGTAAAGGCACTCATAATGAATGGTGGCGACATGTGGTGGGATCAAGGCTTAGGTCTACCCCGATATGAAGTTCCCAAAGGCTCTGGAAAACACTCACAATTTGCGGCTTCGCTCTGGATCGGTGGAATTGATGCCGGCGGTCAGCTAAAAATTGCGGCTCAGACCTACAGGCAAACGGGAAATGATTTCTGGCCCGGCGCACTCGATGTTCAATCTGCCTCAATCACGGATGTAGGTTGTACTGCATACGATAAACACTTTTTGATGTACCGTGACTCGGTTGCCAGGTTTTTAGAGTGGAGAAACGACCCAACCTCTCTTCCTGGCTATCAAATTCCCTCCATGATTCTTGACTGGCCCGGAAATGGTGACGCTACTCGTAACGAGGATCAGTTCTTGGCTCCTTTTATCGATTCAAATGGTGATGGTGTATACGATCCTCTCTCCGGTGATTACCCGGGTTATGATTTAACCTCTCAATCAACACCAGGCGGATGTACCGGGTTTATCTATGGCGACCAAACTTTATTTTGGGTATTTAATGATAAGGGAAATATCCATACAGAAACACAAGGTCAAGCCATCGGTATTGAGGTTCGCGCTCAGGCTTTCTCCTTTGCTACCAATGATGAAATCAATAACATGACCTTTTATTCTTATCAGGTTATCAACCGCTCTACAT
>JBEGML010000063.1:0-4192 GCA_041183145.1 Bacteroidota bacterium
AGGGGCTGGATGACGATGTATACTCAGGAATTCAAAGCAGTTCCGGACTTATTTGGTTTGTAACCTCAATTGGAATTAAAACCTTTAATCCTAAGACCTCGACATTCGAGTTTTTTAAACCTGAAGGCGTTCCTTTTTATAAATACACATGTATCAATGAGGACAAGGAAGGGAACTACTGGTTTGGTACCTATAATCATGGTGTAATGAAGTATAACTCCATTACAAAAAAACATGTGATCTATGATAGAGTAGATGGCCTTCCTTCGTCTTTTGTAACTTGTATAATAAACAGAAGCGATAGCTCAATCGCAGTAGGAACTTGGAAGACAGATGAAATTAATGGAGGTCTTGCGCTGATAAAAAAAAATCAAATAATCAATATTGACAGAAATAAAGGGCTGCCTGGAGAGAAAGTGTCTTGTCTTTTCGAAGATATAGAAGGAAACTTGTGGATAGGATTCAAAAATCGCGGTATCGCACAGTTTGGCGGAAATAATGTAAAGCATTTCGGCAAAAAAGACGGAATTGGAAATGATGTAGTTAACTGCATCCTAACAGAAAATGATGATAAAGCGTGGATAGGAACTGACGGAGGAATTACCATAATTGAGACAGAAAAAAATGGCAAAATCGGAATTCGGAATATTGAAACCAACAGCCTACTTGGCAGTAATCAAATCACAGATATCGAAGATCTCGGCGACAGACTCGCTTTCTCAAGTTTTATCGGCAGAATAGGGCTGTTTAACAAAAACAACATGGAGCTCTCCGAATTACTTGAACTGAATAAAGATTATGTGAATTGTCTTGAATTAGACGAACAAAATAAATTATGGATAGGCTCGGTGAATGGACTAACTATTTATGACCTCAATTCCAAAAAATACAAGGTTGTGGAAGCTTTGGAAGACAAGATAGTCATGACAATAAAATTTGATGGATTGAAAGACATTTGGATTGGAACAAGAGAATCAGGTCTTTATTTTGGCGAATCTATTAATTCAATAAAAAAAGTTACTGATTTCCCTCACAGAAGCCCTACATCAATTCTTGTAGGAAATGATAAAAAAATATGGTTTGGTACTGAAGGTGGAGGACTTTACAGCAAGGAGAAAAACGGGGGATTTGTACCATCAAGCAAATTGAATGAAAAAGCAAAGTTTATCTCGGGAATCATGGAATCTGGAGAAAAATTGATTATTGGAACATCTATCGGTTTTTTTGAATTAGTGAATAACAAAATTGAATTACATGATGAGAGCGATGGATTTATCTATCCTGAAATTATGTTGAACAGCATGTTTCATGATAGACAAGGCAATTATTGGTTTGGTACGAATAATGGTATAACTGTATTCACTGATTACCATAAAGCAAATAAGCAGGAAGGGCCTAAAGTTATTCTTGAATCCTTCAGAGTATTTTCGAGAATAATTAATAGAACCGATAAGATCTCCCTTTCCTATCAAGAAAACGACGTTACAATTTCCTTCACAGCACTTACATACACTTTAAAAGGAAAGGTAAGATATCGATATAAGTTGGAGGGAATTGACAAAGATTTTCAAGAAGAAACGAACCTAAACACAGCTCACTATACAAATCTGAGCCCTGGCAAATACAACTTTCAGGTTTACGCTAAGAACGCAAACGGAGTTTGGTCTAAAGAGCCTGCTAAAATTAATTTTGAAATAGTTCCTCCATTTTGGAAAACGTATTGGTTCATCGTAATGGTCTGTATAATCTCGGCTTCAGGAATTTGGCTCTACGTTTTTATGAGAACCAAAAATCTTAAAAGAACCCGCGTGCAACTGGAGAAACAAGTGAAAGAAAGAACCCAAGAAATTGTATTGAAGAATCAAAATTTATTGGATGCTAACAAAACTATTTCCAATAAAAACAAAGAAATTACTGATAGTATTAACTACGCAAAAAGAATTCAAGAATCTGTATTGCCCAACATCTCAGATTTGAGGGATCATTTTCCTCAGAGTTTTATCATTTATAAACCAAAAGATATCGTGAGTGGAGACTTTTACTGGTTTAAAGAGGAGGAGTCTTCAGAAGGTAAGAAAGGCAGGATCTTTATAGCCGTTGCCGATTGCACAGGTCATGGTGTTCCGGGAGCTTTTATGTGCATGATTGGAAGCTCACTGCTTTATCAGATCTTACAGGAAAACCCGGGCATAAAACCTGCCGGCATGTTGCATTTGTTAGATAAGGGAATCAAATACCTTCTTAAACAGAATGAAAATGAGACAAGAGATGGCATGGACATTGCCATTTGCGCCTATGATTCAGACAAGCAAACTATTGAATTTTCCGGAGCGATGCGTCCATTGTATCTGCTTAGAAAGGAGGATGACGGAGGACACTCATTCCAAGAACTAAAACCAGAGAAGGAGAGTATTGGAGGGCACGTAACAAACAATTTCAAAATATTCGAAAATCACACCATCAATGTGCAAAGTGGAGACAGTATTTATTTCTCAACTGATGGTTTTGCTGATCAATTTGGAGGTAAATTAGGTAAAAAGCTCATGAGTAAAAAGTTCAAAGAACTGCTGGTAAATACGGTTTCAGATTCAATGAATGTGCAGGAGCAAAAAATTAGAGATTACTGGAGGGAATGGTCGGATGGATATGAGCAAATTGATGATGTGTTAGTCATAGGGTTGAGAATTGACATTAAAAATGAAGACTAAAACAGACATAAAATTTAACAATAAAGGTTTCTCTGTTTACATCGATCACAGGGTGTCGCGTGAAAAATCTGCGATAATTCTTATATGGCTAATCTTATGGTTTGCCGCAGGACTGATTGTTTTAATCGAGACCCTTATAAATAACAACCCTAGTTATAAGCTATTATTAGTTGTTTGGCTAGCTTTTTGGTCTTATTTCTGCGCGGTAGTAGTAAAATTATACCGATGGAAAACGCTTGCTTTTGAAAAGATAGAAGGGAATAAAGAAAAATGGGAATACGAGAAATACGATGGTATCAGATCATTGAAAAAAGAGATTAAAGTAAAAGACATCTTGTCTGTCTCTGTGATTGAACTGAGCGGCCCAATAGGAAGATGGTCCAGTGATTCTGTTTTCTTTACAATAGGTCATCCTTCCATTTCCATTGAATCCAACCAACAAAAAAAACTCCAGGTTGGAATCAAACTGAGTGAAAAAGAACAAACCCTCATAGGGAAAACTCTCAATAGGTATAAGTAATAGCAATCAGAACTTGACCCTTCCGCCGCTTCGAGTGGTTAGTTTATATGAAATATAAAGCTGTGCAGTCAAAAATGAATCATCGTAGTTCGGATTGCCACGTTGTTGTCCGGGCAGTGTTCCGCCGGGAATGACCTCGTTAGTTGATGGATTGGATAGAATAGCAGCGAGCTCGCCTCTGGCAGAACGGATTAAATCTGGATCATAATAAACGGTACTTACATCGTCCATATAATCGGTAAATGTCTTTCTCATGCAATATTCAAGACCGATGCTGAATTCCTTATTTATAGGATATTTAAATCCAATTCCCAGCGGAATAGCAACCTGAAACAAACTATATTCTTTGCCCCCTTCAGGCAAACCCTGCCCTTCGGTTCCGAGAGGCTTGAGCGCAATCCATTTGGAGTTATATTGAACTTTAGGGTTGAAATAGAAGGCTGACGCCCCTGCAAACACGTATATATTAACAGGGAACTTTTTGCTTCTTCTGCTGTATCTTCCACGAACTTTTTCTTCTACTATAGAATATTCAAATACGGATGATAACTCAAAGACATCGGAACGAAAACTCAGGTTTCGATTTAAACGAGCTGGCTCTAATGTTAACTGATCGTTTCCTGCAACCCTGCACCATGTGAGAGATGATTTAATGGCCATATTAGTTGCGAGCTTGTATCTGAAAGAGGCTGAAGCTTGCGGTCTTGTGAGACTCCACTCCAAATCTTTCATTAGGTGGGTTCCTATCTGATCCGCACCTCCGAGGTCGCCGAGAAAATTTGATGCACCTAGACCCGCCATGATCTCACGACGATTTTTTTTCCACTGTTGTGAAAATCCGGCAAAGCTTAATTGAAGCAAAACTGCTAGAAAAATGCATTTCTTCATTGGAACAAAATTAAACAAAGGTTTTTCATATCCAAGTTTTCACTTGTAACGGTAAAATTTTACCCAATATTAACAC
>JBEGML010000064.1:0-3668 GCA_041183145.1 Bacteroidota bacterium
ATCGTAATGGAAATTTTTGTATTAATTTTTCCGATGCAATGGAAATATTTGTACTTTTGTAGGATGAGACCGGCAAATAGAGATGCACAGAGCATCATTGAAAACTGGCTTGGTAAAGGAAAAGTGATTATTCTTACCGGAGCAAGACAGGTGGGTAAAACAACTTTGTTCAGAAAAATTGTTGAAAACAAACGAGATGTATTGTGGCTGAATGCAGACGAATCGAAGGTTAGGGAAAAATTTCAGTTGCTCAGTACGGAAAATCTAAAACGACTCGTAAGTGGAAAAAAATACGTGATTATCGACGAAATACAAAGAATCCCGGATTCGGGATTGCTGCTAAAACTTTTGGCTGATAATTTTAAATCAACCCAAGTTATGGCAACTGGGTCTTCAGCGCTCGATATTGCAGACAAAATTTATGAGCCACTTACAGGAAGACATTTTCTGTTTCACTTGCACCCGTTAATGATATCTGAAATGTATGCAGGAAACAGCCCTTTTGAAATTGAACAAAAGCTACCATTTCATCTCGTTTATGGATGCTATCCGGATATTTACAACAGGCCTGATGATGCGGAATTTTTACTAAAAAATCTGGCAACTCAATATCTGTATAAAGATATCCTTGGATGGAAAGAAATACGCAAGCCACAATTACTGGAGAAACTACTTCAGCTTCTGGCCTATCAGATTGGCTCACAGGTTTCGGTTGCAGAGTTAGGAAACCAATTGAAAGTTAAATCAGAAACTGTAGAAAGTTACCTTGACCTTCTGGAAAAGTCATTTTTAATATTTCGTTTGCCGGCATTCAGTAATAACCCGCGCAAAGAGGTGAGCAAGATGAATAAAATATATTTCTGGGACAACGGCATAAGAAATTCACTTATTGATGACTTTGATGAAATTAGTATTCGTCGTGACCAGGGATTATTGTGGGAAAATTTTGTCATTAGCGAAAGAAGAAAATGGCTTGCGTGGAACAAGCCAAATGTAAAAACCTACTTTTGGCGCAGCTACAACCAAAGCGAAGTAGATTACATCGAGAAAGACAAACAAAAAATTTCGGCCTTCGAAATCAAATGGAGTTTGAAAAATAAAAATGTATTTTCACGTGCATTTACAAACAGCTACCCTAAAGCCAGCACACAGGTTATAACTCCGAATGATATTGATGATATTTTTGGCATGTAAAACGGCAAACCAGTTAAAAGGAGCCCGGTATAACTGACAGAGGAAATAACGAACATATCATATCAGACAATCATTTTAAATAGCGGGCAAATTCATTAAGTGCCCGCAACAATTCATTAAGGGATGGAATTTTAAATTTCCAATCTTCTATCTGATGAACAATCCGTAAACCTCTGGAGGCATTAGTGAGCAGTACATAATCATACTGATGAATATCATCCAGACTAATTACTGTTTCGGAGACTTGAATTCCTTGCTGCATAAGTAATTGTAAGAGTACTCTCCGCATCACACCATCGACTCCGGCTTCACTTAAAGCCGGGGTATGCCATTCTTGATTCTTTATAAACCAAATATTAGAAGACGATGCTTCTGCAACTCGATGATGATTGTTAAGGATAATTGCCTCGTCAAAACCATTTTTAGCTGCGTAGGAGCTGGCCAACACATATAGAAGAGCGCTACAACTTTTAATCGAAGACAGGTTTCCGAAAGTTTTTTTCTGATTTTCATAAATACAGAGCTTAACATAATTATCAGACAATAAATAACCTCCGTCAGGTAAATGAGATGAGCTTATAAAAAAGGATGAGTGTGATGCGCTCGGTGTATATAAGCCCTGTCCTTCACGCCAAACCTGCATTCTCACTCTTGCCGATTGATGTCTGTTAATTCTGCACAATTTCAAAACCTCACTATAAAGAAAATCTTCTGTAGGTGGTACAGGTAATTGCATGTTCAGCAGGTCAAGCGCCTCTGATAGCCGTGCTGAATGAAATGGTGCAAAAAACAAAGCGCCCTCGTTCACTCGCATTGATTCAAAAATACCATCACCATATCGAAATGCACGGTTATGTATATCTATAACCAGTTCACTTTCAGGAATAAGATTGGAATTTAGGTTAATGAATGTCATTCAAAAATCTGATTCAGCAATGGGATGAGATCTGAGTTTGATTCGACCAGAATACCTCTAACACCGGCACGTTCAGCTGACTGAATATCGCGCTCTCTGTCACCTACGAACCAGGAATGTTCGGCAGCTATTGAAAACCGTGACAAGGCCTTTTCTACAAGAACTGATTCGGGCTTGCGGCAGATGCACTTTGAAACGGAAGGTAGATGCGGGCAATAGTAAATTTCTGTAATTTTAATTCCTTCCTTGTGAAAGACACTCTGCATGTGGGTATGGAGAAAATCAAGCTGATCGTGGGTGTATAATCCTCTAGCGATTCCGCTTTGATTGGTTATCACAATGAGAAGAAAACCCATTGATTGGAGTTCACGGCAAAAAGGGAAAATACTCTCATTGAATACAAAGTCATCAAGATGCCAGGTGAAATCACCCCGTTCAATATTGATGATCCCGTCACGGTCGAGGAATACAGCTTTATTCACTAAAATATGTTTATTCGTTGAAGAAAACTTGAGCCAAGTTCTGGTCTGAGCAGGAGCGTAAATCCTATTCCGAAGAGTGCACCAAAAAGATGTGCATCGTGACCAATCTGAGAATCACCTTTGTTTGCCATGTACCATGAGTAAACAAGATAGAGCATTCCGAAAAGCCAGGCAGGCAGATAAAAAGGAATAAAGAGAATTCCCATTCCGGAATTAGGATTGAAAAGTATGGAAGAAAATACTACTGCTGATACGGCTCCTGAGGCACCCACAGCAGAGTATGAGGCAATACGTTTATTTTTCTCGTATGCAGGAATGACACTACAAATTGCTGCAAATAGATACATAAGAAAATAGTAGATTTCACCTTTACCTTCGAAAGCAATCCCGAAAATATCTTCAGTGAAATTACCGAAGGTGTAAAGTACATACATATTCACGCCAAGGTGAAAATAATCTGCGTGAATGAATGCATAGGAAAGGAATCTGTACCATTGATAGGAATGGTCCATTACAAAAGGCAGAAAACGTGCCCTGAAAAAGAAATCTCTGTTGGAAAATGCGTAAACCGAGGAAGCAATGGTAAGCACCATCAGTAGATTGGTGACTGACCACTCAAACATAATTATTTAGCCTTCAGGATGATATCTTTATCTAAAACAGGAACGTAGCTATTCTTATCGAGGATTGAGATATTTTCTGAGTAGCTGATAAATCCGGGAGTTTCAATCTGCAGGTAATAATTTCCGGGGGGAAGAATCATCACATACTTCCCACTTAATGGATTTGATTTATACTGACCATAGGTATCGTTAGTTTTACCATCAATGACTTCAATAGTAACCGGCGGTACCTTTAGGGAAGCATTCGCTGCTTTTACAACTCCTTTTACGATGGTGAGCTCTGATTCAACATCTTTGAACGTAACTCGATAAATATCAAGGTCGCCCTGTGTATCTTTCTTTATAGTACTTAAGTATCCATAACGACCTCTTTCGTTCATGCAAAGATTCTTATCATCGGATGAGGAATTTACTGGGTAGCCAAGGTTTGCAGCAGGTCCAAAGTTTACATTA
>JBEGML010000065.1:0-10082 GCA_041183145.1 Bacteroidota bacterium
GTTATAGATCCTGTTCATGCAGCTTTTATGAGGATGTTCTCGGGAAGTATCATACTTTACATTACTGCCCTCTTCAGTGGGCGACTGGGCTC
This sequence comes from Bacteroidota bacterium, assembly GCA_041183145.1. Classification (GTDB taxonomy): domain Bacteria; phylum Bacteroidota; class Bacteroidia; order UBA4408; family UBA4408; genus JBEGML01. Next base: position 93 of record JBEGML010000065.1, read on the forward strand.
ACTTCATCAAACAGTCTGGCATGGAAACAGCAAGGCAAAATTGATGCTTATCAGCGGTACCGTATTCGGGCCTATTTTGGGTAATTCACTTGCTATGCTTGCGGTTCAGGAGCTTTCAGCACCGGTTGCCCAGACCATTTTTTCCCTTGTTCCTATAATGGCGATACCACTTTCAGCTTTGTTTTACAGTGAAAGAATAAAGCCTCATATGATTTGGCCCGCACTACTCGCTTTTCTGGGAGTGGTGATTTTGGTGAGTTTATGACAAGAATTAGAGAACATTTTTTCCTGAAAACGATGTATCAATAAGTAGTTAAAATCCATTACCATCATCGCAAAACTCTATCACATACCACTTTCTGTTTAAACCGCATTAGGCTTTTTCTGGCCACTTGCCCCCTTTTAAATTCTTCATTAAGAAAAAATAAAATTTATATTTGCTTCAAAGCACTCGAAAAACGCCTTTCAAAAATGTTTTCAGAGAAACAGCGAATGAAATTACCGGTTTTGTGGTCATTTTTGATTGCTATTGGACTGATTTTGGCGTACGGAACCTACTTGCAAATTAACCATAAGATACCATTGGGAAACAATCCCGTTACAGATATTTTACTCCTTTCACTCACGATAGTTTACTTTATCGGACTTTTTTTTTCATCACGAATTCACCTTTCTGTCAGAATTACAAAAGAGGGCATTGAGTTTCGTTTCTTTCCATTTCATATCAAATACAGACTCATCCCATTTTCTGACATTAAAATTGCTGAAATTCGTAAATACAGTCCTATTGAAGAGTTCGGCGGTTGGGGAATCAGAAGGGCAGATAAAAAATTTGCCTACACCATTTCTGGAAAATACTGCATAGAATTTCATCTTAAAAGCAGAAAGACCATCTTGCTTGGCACCCAGAATCAGGATGTTTTTGCCAAGGCCTTGAGGTCGGCAGGTGCGGTTATCAGTAAGACCAATTTCGAGCATTAAGATGTCGGTTTCATTAAGGCCCTGGCATCAAACTGACGCAGAAAGACTGGCCTTCCTGGCCAACGATGAAAGCATTGCGTCTAATATGACCGATGCCTTCCCGCATCCATACCTTATCGGGCAAGCGTTTTCTTTCCTTCAGGAAGTCTCTCTGGAACCCTTACCACTCAGGCTTGCAATTCTCTCTGATGGATGGCTTGCCGGAGGAATTGGAATACATCCCAAAACTGATATTTACCGGCTGAGTGCAGAACTGGGATACTGGCTTGGAAAGGATTACAGAGGTTTTGGAATTGGAACCGAAGCCATCAGATTAATGGTGCAATATACTTTTACTAACCTGTCAGTAAACAGAATTTTTGCCACCCCTTTTCCTCATAATATCGCCTCGCAGCGTGCTCTTGAGAAAAATGGATTCTTCCTTGAAGCTCGTTTTCAAAACAACCTGATAAAAAATGGAGTGGTCATGGATGAGCTTGTTTATGCACTGCGCAGACTTTAATTGCACATCTTTTTCTAATCGATATTTCCTTAAAAAATTTTTCTAGCTGACGTTGGGTGATTTTGGTGAAGAATGATGTTTCCTCTGAACAATTGTTAAGTGTATTTAACAGCATGATAAAGCTGATAACAGGGCATGGTTAATTTTTAGTAACTTAGCAGACTTGCTCCCCCGGGCGCTTCTTCATGGATCGTTTTAAAAAGGAATCTCTTAATCTCCTAAGCAATATTGCTGATTCGGTATCAAAAGCATACGATGCTCAATCGCTTGCAGATGCTTTGTTTCGTGTTGTAGACGATTTTGTGGACGTAAAATACAGTTCTATTTTTCTTTGGGATTTCACCGAAAAACGTTTAAGGCTGCTTGCCAATAAAGGTTTTACCGAGGAAGAAAAAATTGACAGCGAGAAAACTGCCATGGACCGACATCCCGGCTGGGTATTCAACAACAGAAAGCCCATTCATGTCAGAGATATGGAGAGTGAGACCTTGCCTGATTATATTCAGTCAGGAAAGAGAACTTTTCAGGTTCGCTCAAGACTTTGGCTACCCATAACAACTACCGAGAAATCTCTTGGAGCCTTCGGTTTTGCAAGTGAAAAAAAAGATTATTTCACCGAAGAGCATACCAACATTCTTGAGCTGGTCTGCCGTCTGGGTGGTAATATCTATTCAAACATCGTTTTTTCACAGTCAGAAAAGCAATACCTGGATAGTATAAAATTATCCATGAAAAAACTGCAACAGGCCAATGATGCCCAGCAGAATTTCATTTCCAGAATGAGCCACGAGATGCGCACGCCTCTGAATGGAATAATCGGTATGTCTGCACTGTTGTCTAATAGCGCCCTCAATGAAGATCAAAACTACCTGATTGATATTATCAATGATCAATCAGTAGTCCTGCTTAGCTTAATCAACGATCTGCTGGATGTTTCAAAAATTGAATCAAATGAGTTCAGGCTTGTCAATTACACATTCAACATTTATGAAACCATTAACAACGCGGTCAGAACTCATCAGCTTCACGCCGAGCAAAAAAACATCAGTCTAATAAACAATACTGATAAAAACCTTAACTTTTTTGTACAGGGAGATTCACTTAGGTTAGCCCAAATTATTAATAACCTGCTAAACAATGCTATCAAATTTACCCGCAAGGGGGAAGTTAGTATTCAGGCCTGTCTCAAATCCCGAACCGATAATAGCTGCAAGCTTATGCTGCAAGTCAAGGATACCGGTATAGGTATTCTGCCCGAAAAAATCGAAAATATCTTCGGACGGTTTGTTCAAGCCGACGAATCCATAACGCGAAACCACGGAGGAACCGGTCTTGGCCTCTACATCACACGCGAGCTGGTTCGGAAAATGAATGGAACAATAGAGGTACAAAGTAAACCGGGAGAAGGAAGCTCATTCACCATAGAACTCGATTTCAACAGAATCGAAGATGCCAATGCCACGCTCGGAACAAGTTCTGAATATATTTTCGACGGACTAAAAATTTTAATCGCAGAGGATAACCTTGTAAACAGTTTCTACTTAAAAACCCTCCTCGGATCATTGGGTGCTGTGGTTGAATCTGCAGAAGACGGACTTCAGGCTGTGGAACTTTGCAGAAAAAACACCTATAACATCATCCTGATGGATTTGCAAATGCCCATGATGGACGGTATTGCAGCATCTGTCATCATCAGGAACGAATTGAACCTATCGACTCCAATCCTGGCCCAGTCTGCCAACACCGTGCAAAAAGATATTGATGCCTGTTTTCGTGCTGGCATTAATGATTATATCTCTAAACCATTCTCGCCTGATCAACTCAAATCAAGAATTGGTCTGCTGCTCAACCTAAAAACAAAAGATCAGATAATTCAGGGTGATTCCGGGCCGCTCCAATCTGAACACCCGATTTTTAAAAAGGCCATGGAACTTGCTAATCAAAATGCAGATCTTGCTAACCATCTGATTTTATTATTCATTAAAGAGCTCCCAAAAACCATCGCCTCCATAAAAAATGCCTGCCAGGAAAAAAATCTTAATGAATTGAACAGGCTGGGGCATAAATACAAATCTTCTTTCAGGCTATTTGCTCAGGATGATGCTGCTACTTTGTGCTTTCAACTCGAAAAGGCCAACCTTGATTCAAGCTCATGGCCCGAAATGGAGTCGATTATTGAAAAAATAGATGCTCTGACCCAGCGCATACTCTTAGAACTTAATAGTTTTTCTTTTGCAAAAAATTAAATTGGGGCAGTCTTCTGCCCCCGAATTGGCTTATGCAACCATGTTGTCGGAATGTCCTGTCATCATGGTAGAGATGCGCAGTGTTTACGGCCTGATCGCACCAAATACACTCCAGGGTATAGAGGCCCTGCACAGAATTAAAAAAAGACTTCCCGGGAAAACCTACGGAAGCATTTTCGGTAATCCTGAAGCCTTGAGCCGTTTGTGCAACAACGCAATTCCCTCTCTAATCGATCAGGAGGGTTTTATTCTGCGCATTCCTGTAACTGAGGCCGGAAATAAAGAAGTAACCAGAGCCGGAACTCACCAAATTTTGTTTGAAAATTCAACATTAAAGAATTTCATTTCTTTACTTGAGGACTTTTGTATTTCAGAAAAAATGTCCTTGAATTTTAATCGTTCTTCCTACGCCGGACCACTTTGCACAAGCGCCAATATCAGCGGAGCAACCTCAGGCTCAATAACGAATCATGATTCAGCCACTAGTTTTTGCAACGAAAGCGGAATTCCACTGATGATAGAAACAGGCATGATGGGGGAAAACCTTGGCTCCTACCCTATTTTCAGCTTCGAAAACAATCAGTTCACGATTGAAAGAGATGGTCCGGATAGCACTAAATTACTCGAGAGCCTCAGACTTAGTCTGAGATAATTTATCATTGATTCCCAGGTAATATTCTTCTATTCTCAGCATGGTAAAAATTCTCAGTTCATGGCTAAAACCCAAACATTGAGACTGGTGGCTATTAACAACCATAGAGAATAAGGAAGCAGCAAAAAAGCACGTTTTTTCCTTTGGCGCATTTCAGTGATAAACTTAAACCATATAAGTAAATCTAGCAACACCATCACCACAAGTGCAAGCCCAACCTGATGTCCGGCAAAAAACAAAGGACTCCACAAGGTATTTAAGGCCAGGCATGAAGTCAGAAAAATATTGTTTGTGGGTGATTTTTCAGCGAACAATCCTGCCAGATAGTAAGAAAAACAAATCATGATTGTTACCCAGGCAAAACCGAATACCCAACCGGGCGGCTCCCAGGGTGCACGGTTGAGTTTTTTGTACCAATCATCGTTCTGTAAAGCATCACCGGTAAAAATTGATCCAACAGCCAGCAAACTAAAATTTAAAAACAGAAACCAGACCACCCTGCTCTTGTAAGACATCCTGTGCGGCTCCATCCAGATTCTGAATACATCATAAAAACTAAGTTTACTGCCAGGACTTTCCATTGCTGTTGTCTGAAGTAAATTTCAACTACACATTAAACCTGAAATGCATCACATCACCATCCTGAACCACATATTCTTTACCCTCTACTGAGAGGCGGCCATGATCCCGACAGGCAGCTTCAGAGCCGTGCTTAACATAATCTTCGTAATGAATTACCTCGGCACGAATAAAGCCTTTTTCAAAATCGGTATGAATAACGCCGGCAGCCTGCGGCGCGGTATCTCCTTTGTGAATGGTCCAGGCTCTCACCTCCTTCACACCCGCAGTAAAATACGTTTGTAGATTTAGCAACCTGTAAGCGTATTTAATAAGCTTATTCACCCCGGGTTCAGTTAAACCAATTTCTATCAGAAATGCCTGACGGTCTTCATAGGTCTCAAGGGCCGCTATTTCAGCCTCCATAGCGGCAGTGATAAGAATAATTTCGGCCTGCTCATCTTTCACGGCTTCCCTAATCTGATCAACATACTTATTGCCGATATTCACTGAAGCTTCATCAACGTTACACACATACAGAACCGGCTTTTCGGTGAGCAAATGGAGGTCGGCAACAAACTTTCGGTCTTCCGGGCTCAAGGGTGCGCTTCGGGCAGATTTTCCCTGCTCAAGATGAGCCTTGTAAGTCATCAATACATCATAAGTTCGACGGGCATCTTTGTCTCCGCCCGATTTCGCCTGCTTCTCAACCTTGGGAATGCGCTTTTCAACGCTCTCAAGATCTTTGAGCTGCAGCTCTGTGTCTATGGTCTCTTTATCACGAACCGGATTTACCTGGCCATCTACATGCACCACATTTGGATCATCAAAGCATCTTAAAACATGCAGTATGGCATCTGTTTCTCTGATATTGGCCAAAAACTGATTGCCAAGACCTTCACCTCTTGAAGCACCTTTTACAAGTCCGGCAATGTCAACAATTTCAATAGTGGTTGGTACAACCTTTTCAGGCTTTACAAGCTCTGCAAGTTTTGTTAGTCGTTCATCCGGAACAGTTATTACCCCAACATTTGGTTCTATTGTACAAAAGGGAAAATTCGCGGCCTGAGCCTTTGCGTTGGATAGACAGTTGAAAAGTGTGGATTTACCCACATTGGGTAAACCTACGATGCCACATTGTAATGCCATAAGAGGTTGCGAATTTAGTGCTTTGTATAATCAAAATGGGGCATAATTTTACGCATCGGCCGGATTTTTTTGTCTTATGAGCCGTGCAGCGCCGGATAAATTGCTAATCATCGGGATTCTGTCAACTCTTTTACTACACGAGTTTGTGCTGCATGTTGAAATGTATTTATTATTTTTTGCTGAAGGCCAAAGTCACTGATTTACTTTTGGACCGTGAAACCACATCTCCTGCTTATGCTGTTAACATACTGCTCCTTGCAGGCCTGGTGTCAGAACTGGATTGCTGGCTCAACAGTAAACGAACCTATTGCCGGCTTCAGTCTGCAGTCTGCAGGTTGTATTGCGCCCGATGCTGATGCAGTGGTAAACCTCCCGGTATCGTCTGTAAATGGTGTTCAATACTACCTGCATCTCACCCAACTAAATGGTTCCACAGGAGTAGATATACAACCTTATGGAATTAACCTGATTGCGGGCGATTCTCTGCTGATTAACCATAACAACAACGAGATTTTTCTGAATGCAAGTACCGCAGGAGGCAATGCTGATTTTGTTTTGGTAGCAAACGGAATTCCTACCTCAGTTGGGCAACCGCACCCCTGCGGGCTCAATAACAACTTTCTCTCCAATGGCACCATTTGCCCGGACTTCCTTTTCAACACAGTTGTCTTAAATTGTGCTGTAGCAGCCCCAAATTCGCTTGAGACAAGCGAATTTAAAAGGTCAACGATCAGCTATACACCTTCCGGCTGGACCTACACCAGCTTCAGCAGAAATGAATTTCTTAATTGTTTCAGCAGCGATGGCAGACACATTTTTTCAACTGCGGCAAACCGCAATCAACCCATCATTCTTCCAATAAATCAAGCGGGAATTTACTTTATTCTGAGCCAAACCAATCAGCATAAAATTGTTCAGCCATAAGGAACTCCGAATGAAAAAACTTCCTTCTCTAATCTTATAAAAACAAAAATTTGAACGCATGACCGAATTACACGATTTGGAAAACATTTGTCAACAGGTGCGGCGCGACATTTTGCGTATGGTACATGGCGCAAAATCAGGCCACCCGGGAGGTTCACTCGGATGCACAGAATTTATGGTTGGCCTGTACTTTAATCTTATGAACCACCAACCACAGCCCTTCGATATGCATGGCAAGGGCCAGGATTTGTTTTTTCTCTCAAACGGACATATTTCTCCACTATTCTATTCAGTGCTTGCACGTTCAGGATATTTTAATGTCGAAGAACTAAAAACGTTCAGACAAATAAATTCCCGTTTGCAGGGGCATCCAACCACCCATGAAGGTTTACCCGGCGTAAGGGTGGCTTCCGGCAGCTTAGGACAAGGCCTTTCGGTGGCTCTTGGTGCAGCACTATCAAAAAAACTCAACGGAGACCCGAATCTGGTTTACGTGCTATGCGGAGATGGTGAAATACAGGAAGGGCAAATATGGGAAGCTGCCATGTATGCGGGAGCTAAGGGAGTTGATAATCTTATTGCTACCATAGATCACAACGGACAACAGATTGACGGAAGCACAGAACACGTTATGCCGCTCGGCGACATAGCCTCGAAATTTTCTGCTTTCGGCTGGCAAACGCATATTCTTAAAAACGGAAATCAGATAAAAGACACCTTAAGGGTTCTTGGCGAAGCGAAACAAGCATGCGGAAAAGGCCGTCCCCAATTAGTGGTTATGCATACCGAAATGGGCATGGGGGTTGACTTCATGATGGGAACACATAAATGGCACGGCGTTGCCCCAAATGATGAACAATTACAAAAAGCCCTGAATCAAATTCCGGAAACCCTCGGTGACTATTAAAAAAAAACGATCTATCAGAGTGTTCTTACCCCTGATATTTTCGGTGCAAAAATAAACTCCACAAAACAATCCGGCCGACAGCGCAGACAGATCTCTAACATTCAAAACAAAATAAAAACCCATGCCTAAACTGCAGATAATCGATAAAAAAGATACACGCTCAGGCTTCGGAGCCGGACTATCAGAACTTGGTAAAAACAAACCTGAGGTTGTGGCACTATGTGCCGACCTAACCGGGTCGCTGAAGATGGATGCCTTTGCATCAGCACATCCGGAAAGGTTTTTTCAGATAGGAATTGCAGAAGCCAATATGATGGGCATTGCCGCCGGCCTCACCATCGGGGGTAAAATACCCTTTACCGGAACCTTTGCCAACTTCAGTACCGGAAGGGTTTACGATCAGATCAGGCAGAGCATTGCCTACAGCCATAAGAATGTAAAAATATGCGCCTCCCATGCCGGAATAACACTTGGTGAAGACGGCGCCACCCATCAAATACTGGAAGATATCGGGCTCATGAAAATGCTTCCCGGAATGACGGTGATTAACACCTGTGACTACAATCAGACCAAGGCAGCTACACTGGCCATTGCGGAACACCATGGGCCAGTTTACCTGAGGTTTGGCAGGCCGGTTGTACCGAACTTCATACCTGCAGATTGGAAATTTGAAATTGGGAAGGCCCTAAAACTCAGGCAAGGAAAAGACGTAAGTATATTTGCAACCGGACATTTGGTTTGGGAAGCATTACTTGCGGCAGATGAGCTCGAAAAACAGGGAATTGACGCAGAAATAATTAATATACATACAATTAAACCTTTGGATAAAGAGGCGGTCATAGATTCGGTTAGAGTCACAGGATGTGCTGTAACGGCCGAGGAACATCAGATAAACGGAGGGCTGGGAGACAGCATAGCGCAAACCTTGTGCATGCAGCTTCCAAGACCTATTGAAATGGTAGGTATAAATGATGTATTCGGAGAAAGCGGAACCCCTGAGGCCCTGATGCAAAAATACGGACTCAACAGCCAAAGTATCGTGGAAGCTGCCATACGCGCGCTTGCCAGAAAATAGGCTGCAGGGTGCGTCAAAGCATGGAAGAAATCACCGACGCAGAAATACTCCATAAGTTTCGTGATGAAAATACACGCAGCTACGCCTTTAATCTTTTGGTAAAAAAATACCAGAAGAAACTTTACAGCCTCATCAGACGCATGGTGATCAGCCATGATGATACAGATGATGTTTTACAAAATACCTTTATTAAAGTGTGGTCTAATCTGGAAAATTTCAGAGAGGCCAGTCAGCTTTACACCTGGCTCTACAGAATAGCAAGCAACGAAGCAATTAATTTCCTCAATAAAAAGCGTACAAAATTCTTTATTCCGATTGTAGATGTTGAACACAAACTGGCCAAAACTCTTGAGTCAGATCCCTATTTCAAGGGCGATGCCATTCAGTTGAAACTTCAGAAAGCCATACTCAGATTGCCCGAAAAACAAAGACTTGTCTTCAACATGAAATATTTTGAAGAGATGAAATATGAGGACATGAGTGAGGTGTTGGGGACCTCGGTGGGCGCTCTCAAGGCTTCCTACCATCACGCTGTAAAAAAGATTGAAGATTTTTTGACTAATGCTTAAACCTTACTAAAGAAATACAATCAAAAAAACTGAATGATAGAGAGACAACTGCATACAGATAAAGAAGCCTTGAGGAAGAGTGCACCCATATTGTTTTCAATTGACAAAAGCTCACCTCCTTTTATTCTACCTGAGTCTTATTTCGAGCAATTCCCATCAAGAATAAACTCTCTTGTTCTTCTAAGCAAGGAAAAAGATTTTGAAGCTCCTCAAAACTACTTTTCAGATTTACCCGAAAAATTAAAAGTAATCACCCTGCAGAAAAAGTCCTCGTTCGAGGCTCCAGAAGGATACTTCGATAAATTGCCAGGGGTCTTACAGGAACAAGTTCACCGGGATAAACCTTCATTAAGAAGATCTTTATTCCCTCGTTTAGCAGTTTCGATGCTTGCCGCTGCCGCTGTTATTCTTGTTGTTACGACAGGCA
>JBEGML010000066.1:0-5088 GCA_041183145.1 Bacteroidota bacterium
AGTTCATAGAGTTTCTCCACATAATCTAAACAATTATCAGCCTCAAAGATAGAACGATTAAAGCCAAAACTCTTTTTACAATCATAATTTTAATGAATTTTATTACATTTGCACCGGGCAAGTCTCATACGACCAGCTCCTGTTGAACCCCCCCAGGACCGGAAGGTAGCAAGGGCAGATGGTTGAGCGGTGCGATATGAGGGGCTTGCCCTTCTTTTTTTCTCACTGCCCTCTTTTTCATTCTGCTTTTTTCCCACTTTTGTATCCTCATTTTATTTTATGAAGTTCTTCCTCGATACCGCCAACCTTGCCCAAATCCGTGAAGCCCAGGACCTGGGCGTGCTAGACGGAGTTACCACCAACCCCTCACTCATGGCCAAAGAAGGCATTAGCGGGCACGATAGGATAATGCAACATTACGTTGACATCTGCAATATTACCGATGGCGATGTTAGCGCTGAAGTAATAGCCACCGATTATGACGGAATAATCAGGGAAGGGCACAATTTAGCCGCCCTACATCCCCGTATTGTGGTAAAAGTACCCATGATAAAAGATGGCGTAAAAGCCATCAAATATTTCACTGAGAAAGGCATAAAAACAAACTGCACTCTGGTGTTTAGTGCTGGCCAGGCCTTGCTTGCTGCAAAAGCGGGCGCTACATACGTAAGTCCTTTCATAGGCCGTCTTGATGATGTCTCAACCGATGGTCTCGATCTCATTAGACAAATCGTTCACATATACGGTAACTACGGTTACGAAACACAGGTTCTTGCAGCCTCAGTGCGCCATACCATGCACATTATTCAGTGTGCCGAAGCCGGCGCCGATGTTGCAACCTGTCCGCTTAGCGCCATCACAGGCCTCCTCAAACACCCACTTACAGATATCGGTCTGGCACAATTCCTCAGTGATCACGCCAAAGTGGCTGCCAAATAAGTAATCATTAGTACAAAATAGTTTTTTCAGGGCGTGCCCCCGGTTTCAACATCCTGCCTATAATCAACACCTTCGCCGGGGTCGGGTCCTGTGCTGCTACTCCTCGGCTTCAGCACTAATGCCCAGCTGCCTGCGGGGGTATCCGCGTCGGCCCCTCACGCAAAACCTCACAAGTTTAATTATCAAATATTGAGTCATTAATTCTGCTCAGGATAATTCTGCAAGGCCAAACAGCAGGGCAGTTAGCAGAATTTTAAAACAACCCGAGTCCCGTCTGGATATAAAGAAATTTCTCGCACAGATTGCGCCACAAACAAACAATATCTCCACACAAATATGGAAGTTAGTAATTGCAGGTGTTAAACCAACATCAAAGCACCAACCGGAAAGTCAGGTCAAGATTGTCCGGGCTAAGCCGGGAAAAGAAAAGGGTATAAAGAATCGGTTTTCCCGAACCTGTTATGATCCTAGATCCTCGAACTGAACGTCAGATTCACCACGAGAATGATGGCCATAGCCACCACCATTTTCCTGGTGATTCACCAGATGCGGAGGCACAGGCTGCTCTCTGATAAAATCCACAGCCTCACGGAAGGCATCAGCGAACTTGTCAAAGTCTTCACGATAAATGAATAATTTGTGTTTGTCAAATACAAACTTGCCATCCTCGGTGAAGCGTTTTTTGCTTTCAGTAATGGTAAGATAATGATCTCCGCCGCGGGTGGCCTTTACATCAAAAAAGTAAGTTCTTTTACCGGCCTTCACCTGCTTTCCGTAAACCGCTCCTCTGTCGCGGTTATCTAAATCCTCGTTCATTTGAAAAAAATAGGGTTTGAGTCACAAACTTATGTGAAGTGATTTAATATTCCAAATGTTTCTTTTCCCTCTTTATGTTTTTCTTTGTAACAATGTCAGATAATAGTCCTGAGGCACCTGCCCCCTTTGTGAATATTCGTGAGATTATCCGTAAAAAGAACCCCGTTCTGCTTCGGTGGTTGCCCCGTTTTGTCCTCAATTACATTCGAAAAATACTGCACGAAGATGAAATCAATGATTTCATCAGGAGAAACGGACACCTCTATAATTTAAGTTTTGTTGCGGCCATTGTTGAAGAATTTGGTGCTCATATTAAGGTCAGGGGCATTGAGCATCTTCCAATCTCCGGAGGGCTTATCCTTGCTGCTAATCACCCGCTTGGTGGACTCGACGCCATGGCACTGACCCACGTAGTCGGGCAGGTAAGAAAAGACCCGGTGTTCATCGTGAATGATATTCTTCTGACTCTCGAAAACCTTAAGCAAATTTTTATTCCTGTCAATAAACATGGCCGCAATTCTGCTGATGTTGTCCAAAAAATGAATGAAGCCTTTGCGTCGGAAAAAGCAGTTATGGTTTTTCCTGCAGGTCTCGTATCAAGAAAACAGGATGATGGGAATATCGAAGATCTTGAATGGAAAAAAAGTTTTGTTACAAAAGCCCGCCAATTCAAAAAACCTATAGTGCCCGTTTTTATTAGCGCTAAAAATTCAAACCGCTTTTATAATCTTGCCCGTATCAGAAAACGCCTTGGTATAAAAGCCAACATAGAAATGTTCTTTCTGGTTGATGAAATGTACAGGCAGCGGAGAAAAACAATAACCATTACCTTTGGAGAACCTGTCAGCATTCACCTCTTGTCCGATTCGGCCTCTGATCAGTCGATCGCTCATGAAATCAGAAATAAGGTATACAACCTCGCAAAAAAAAGCCATCATCATTCATGAAACCAATTATACCTCCGGTAGAAAGAAGTTTGTTGCTTTCTGAATTAAATCAGGCCCGCTTCGTTCGCAAAACCAACAACGGTAACAACGAAATCTTTATCGTCAACGCCCACAATAGCCCAAATACCATGAGGGAAATAGGCCGACTTCGTGAAATTACCTTTCGTCAGGCAGGCGGCGGAACAGGTAAGGAGGTAGATGTTGACAAATACGATCTGGCAGATGTTCCCTATGAACAGCTTATCGTCTGGAATCCTGCAGATGCCGAAATCATAGGCGGATACAGGTTTATTTGCTGCGGCAATGCCCTGCTCAATGAACAAGGCGAGCCACAGCTTGCAACGGCTGTTCATTTCAAATTTAGTGTCAGGTTCAGAACCGATTACCTGCCGTACACTATAGAACTCGGCAGGTCTTTTGTTCAGCCTAAATATCAGCCGGGCATTGATCCGCGTAAAGGTCTTTTTTCACTCGATAACATCTGGGATGGGCTGGGTGCTATAGTGGTAGATTTCCCGCATATCAGGTACTTTTTCGGTAAGGTAACCATGTACCTGCACTTTAATCAAAAGGCCAGAGATCTGATACTTTATTTTCTTTCAAAATATTTTCCTGACCCCGATGAACTTGTGAGACCTCATCATCCCTTAACCCTGCATGCTCAGACAAATGATTATGAAAGTTACTTTGAAGGCCTCGACTACAAAGATGCTTTTAAGGTTCTTAACACTGAGGTGCGCGCATTGGGTGAAAATATCCCTCCGCTTGTCAATATTTACATGAACCTGTCACCTACAATGAAAACTTTCGGTACTATGCTGAATCACACCTTCGGTGAAGTTGAGGAAACCGGCATCATGGTTACCATAGCCGATATTCATGAGGCAAAAAAAGAGCGGCATATTAATTCTTATCTGGCCTTTAAAAATAAATCATGATTATTCACTCGGCCAAATTCATCATTTCAAGTGTTGATGTGGCCAAATGTCCGCCCCCCAAGTATCCTGAATATGCTTTTATCGGTCGCTCAAATGTGGGTAAATCTTCCTTAATTAACTGTCTGGTCTCTCGTAAAGATCTCGCAAAAACCTCCGAAAAACCAGGCAAAACTCAAACCATCAATCATTTTTTGGTTAACGAAAAGCAGTTGCCCTGGTACCTGGTTGATCTCCCCGGCTATGGCTATGCAAAGGTCTCTAAAGAACAGCGTTTGAAGTGGGAAAAATTCATCCTTGAATATCTGAAAAAAAGAGAAAGTCTGCAGTGGCTATTTGTACTTGTTGATAGTCGTATTCCTCCGCAAGGCTCTGACCTTGACTTCATCCGTGATGCCGGTTTAATGAATCTTCCATTGGTGGTTGTCTTCACCAAAACCGATAAACTAACCCAATCTAAAACTGAGGCAAATGTTAAGGCTGTGAAGGAAAAATTACTTGAGGATTGGGAGGAACTGCCACCTTGTATCATGTCTTCTGCTCTGAGCGGACGAGGAAGAAGGGAAATACTCGAAGTAATTGAAAAAACCAACAAAGAGTTTTTTTCTGGTTCATAGCGGAGGCGGACTAACATCAAGCTGCATTTTCTCCGCAAAATAATTGCAGAAGTCTCTCATATCTCCGGCCATTTTCTCTTCTCCTGTAGCGCGCTGCAGGGTGCCTGCCATACTGAGCATGGTCTGATAGAAAAATAGTTTCATCTCGTCTACCAGCATGTCTTTGGTCCACAAGTCAATTCGAAGAGTGTTTTGGGCACTTCCGTCCCATAGAGATATCATGACAGATTTTGTTTGCTGGACGGTGTTTACCGCATCTTCGGCCTCCCATTTGATCTCAACCGGGAGCCGGTTCTCGTCAGTGGTGACTAAAAATTTGATTTCTGAAGTTCTCATGTTTTATCTGGGTTTATATCCTGATTGGGAAAATAATTTTGAAGCATCGGCTTTCATAAGCTGCAAAAGACTTATCTCAGGGTGCTTTTGCATAAAAGACCTGATGATTTGTCGTCCAATCCAGACTCCAATGCGCCCGGGTGATTCCCTGGGCATGCCGGGCGTGAATGGGCCTTCATTCAGGAATTTATCAGTTTCGAAAGATATGGGTTTGAATACCAGTTTTTTGTCTATAAAAAAAGACCAGATTTGTTTCTCCTCACTTTGCAGCCATGCCAGATGCTTGCCGGAAAAACCGGTTCTCAGGCTGTCTTCTGTATCTGGCAACATCTGATCAATAAGGTATTGTATTTTACCTTCAAAAACAATTTGATCAATAAATTTTTTCGCCTTGCCCGGCATTTCGAACTCAGTACTCATCCAGGCTCTCAAGGCATCAGGTACAAGATATTCACGCTGCAATATCCTCTGCTTGTAAGACGGATAACCCAACAGGCG
>JBEGML010000067.1:0-3310 GCA_041183145.1 Bacteroidota bacterium
GGAACACTGAGCATGAAAGTACTTCATCCTTTTCGTCCGGCCGAAAAGTTTGCCACCTTCAGCGGAATCGCGGATCTCTATGAAACAAGCTACAAACAATACGGAGACAGTGCTGCCTATACCCTGAATATCGTGAATCCCTTCTATCTGAATTATTACCTTGAACCGCGCGGACTCTATGTGCCTTTTAAATGTTGGAGCAACCGCGGACGTGAAGAATTGCAGCGTTTCGATTCCATCGCTTCAAGGGCAGAAGAAGACATCTTTGTTTACGGCTGGACCAACACTGACAATCCCTCCGAGATTCCCGAAATCATTCGTGAATATTATCCCCGCCTGATTGAGCGCCGCCTGCTCTACAATGCCGAATACTATGTCTTTAGCCGGAAGGAAGAAGATGTCAAAGACATGCAGCAAACCCGACTGATCAGACTCGCTGATGCGGCCATAACTGATACTGTTCAATCAATTCCCTGCGTTCGGCTTTCAGCTGAAGAAGAATACAGCGTAAACCTTGAACAGCCACTGGAATCGATTTGCGAAAGCAGTTCCGACCTCCTGCATGCTTCTGTGATGGTAAACATGCCGGAGGCAGACTCCAGTGCCATGTTGGTGATTTCCATAGACGGAGAGCAAGGCAATGTATTTTGGGGTGGTATGCCCTTGATATTTTTCAGGAAAGATGCAGCATCGTGGTTTAAAGTATATTACTCCATCCGTCTTCCCATACTCAAACAGAAAGAGCAGAAGGTGAAGGTTTACCTCACCCACCGAAAAGGAGTCCCGGCCTGTTATTATCACGAGCTAAAACTGAAAGTCACCGACGGAAACGAAGGCATTTACGGCCCCAGAAAAGATGCTCAGCTTTTTTCACAGGAATAAGTGGCGCGGCCGAGTCTTGCTCTTTATCCTGGTGATGAGCCTCACCACCTTTATGCATGGCAGAGATATGAGATGGCTGCCCCTTATACAGGCAGAAGGTTTGGGCTACTATTCCTATCTTCCTGCCTGTTTCATTTATCAGGATAAGGATTTTGCCTTTGCGGAACAGCTCGGACAACAGTATTACGGAAGAGATATACGACAGGATTTTTTGAATCCCGCAGGCGAGGATTTCGTCAACAAGTATTTCCCCGGCGTTTCTCTGTTGCTTTTGCCCTTCTTCCTGTTGGCACATGCCCTTGCCTTGCTGGGAGCAGCCACACCCGACGGCTATTCCATGCTTTATCAGTATGCAGTAGGTGCAGGAGCAGCCTTCTGGCTTGTTTACGGATTCGACCGCAGCCTCAGTTTACTCAAAGAACAGGGCATGGAAACAAGGCATGCAATAATAGCGGCCATGATGCTGATCTTTTGCACCAACCTGCTTTACAACAGCACCTCTGTTCCATCACAGTCACATGTTTACAGTTATGCCATGCTTACGGCTGCGGCTCTGCATTTTCACAGGTGGTGTTGTGGACATCATCAACGCTATCGTAACGGAATATTATTTTTTCTGTTTTTCTCGTTAGCCATTGCCATACGTCCTTTGGCTCTGCTAGCCTTGCCTGCCTTCCTGTTTTTCCTATCAACTCCCACTGCGGCGCTAAAAGCCATGGTCAGACAAATACATCGTAAAACGGCATGGATGCTAAGTTTGCTTGGCTTCATCCTCCCTGTTTTTTATGTGATGTTATGGTGGAAGATACAATGTGGAAGCTGGATGGTGTATGCTTATACCGGAGAGCATTTTTATTTTCTGAAACCACACCTGTTCGATTTTCTGTTCAGCTTTCGCAAAGGCTGGATGGTATATCATCCTGTATTCTTTCTCTTTCTCGCAGGCATGATTTTGTTGTTTCGCCAATCGTTCAAGTTCGGACTGGCCTATTTTCTGTTCTGGCTGCTTTTGGTGTATGTGCATGCCTGCTGGTGGATCTGGACTTATTCTGTTCCCTTCGGACAACGCGTGATGATTGATTATCTCGTTTTCACCTTACCTGCTTTTTGCGCCCTGCTGAAATGGGCTTCTGCATTCCGCCTTCGGGGAGGGGCGATACAGGCTTTGATTCTCTTGTTGGCTTCATTTAACCTTTGGCGCACCTGGCAATACCATGAGGGCATTATTCCCTGGGAGTACTGCAACAAGGACTTATATGTGAGCAGCATCTTTCAGACCCATCGTCAGCAGCGTTATCTGGTGAATGAAGTGCGCATAAAGGAGCGTAGCGTACAAGACCTCAGTGGAGTCAGGTTTGCAGACACCGGTTCCAATCATCCAAACAACAGTGATGGACTACACCTGAAGGGTATACAAAAATTCAGCGGCGCTTTGCCCCTTGATACCCCCCGTGGCCGGCATCGTTATCACTGGCGTATCAGCGGTGCTATCTTCACTGCCCATCGGGGCAAGCAGCCCGAGCTGCAGGTGAGTTATTTCCGAAAGGGCCTGCTCCTGGATCGTCAGACCTTTTATTTTGAGTCCTCCCTGCAGGCCGGACGAGAGAATCCATTCTCCATTGGCGCCGAGTGGACATTGTCTGCACTTCCCGATTCTATGTCACTCATCTGGAGCAGTTATTCCGAGGCTACCGAAGCCCGTGTGTTTACCAAAAGCATAGAGTGGCTGGGAGAAGACCTGAAGGCGGAGTTTGAGCCGTAGGGCTTATTGAGATATTAAGCCACAGGCAGGGGGCTTGTGATACCTCCATTTCTTTTCCATTCATTCTGTTATAACTTTTATTAACCCGCGGCCGCAAGCGTACCGCTTCTGTTATCCTTTAATGTATATCAAAATGGTGCTTGGTAAAAGTTTTTACCGGCGGTTAAAAATATTATTTTCGCGGTGTGAGGAGGTGAAAATTTGATAATCAACTGCTTCTTGTCGCGATATTTTTGGATTTCGGGTATATACAAATTGGTCTATTTTTTTGAACCCATCAAGGTTCAGATTGATAAGTATATTAAAAATGATAGTTTTTCAAAGCCTCATGCTCAAACAGTTTGAATCTTGTATAGCCCCTTACTTCAAAAGCGAACACTTAATTAGGGTAACATTTTGGTTAAGCAAACTATGTTAGGAGTTAATAATTTTGATTCGAGATATGACGTTAATCCCAACTTTATTAATAATTGTAATTATTACTTCACCGCTGATAATTTTTTTTATATCAATATCAAGAGCAGATAAAAATGGAAAATCAATTTCAAGACCCGGGAATAAAAGCCAACCATCCGGTGCAAATAAAAAACCTGACACTAAACCTGAAACTAAAAAAAATGGGCATAATCATGATGATTTGCTTCTAAGTAAATGGAAAAATGAAAC